>CAIYZX010000693.1 GCA_903930745.1 uncultured Chloroflexota bacterium
CACGCCGCTCGCGGTGGACCCCGGACACCCGTTCCCGTACATCTCCACGCTCAGCCTGTCCATCGCCGTGGGCCTCCGTGACCCGGACTCCGGCGAGCAGCGCTTCGCCCGCGTGAAGATCCCCAGCATCCTGCCGCGCCTCTTCGCCATCGAGCCCGGGAAGTTCGTCCTGCTGGACCGGGTCATCGAGGCGAACCTGGACGAGCTCTTCCGCGGCATGGAGATCCTTGAGACCCACCTCTTCCGCGTGACCCGCGATGCGGACATCACGCTCGAGGAGGACGAGGCGGACGATCTCCTGCTGGCCATCGAGGAGGAGGTCCGCCGTCGGCGCTTCGGCCAGGCCGTCCGCCTGGAGGTGGAGCGATCCATGCCGGAGTTGACCCAAAGGATCCTGCTCAAGGGTACGGGCGTACGGGAGGAGGACTGCTTCGAAGTCGCCGGCATGCTGGACCTCACTGCCCTGTTCCAGCTGACCGCGCTGGATCGCCCGGATCTCAAGGACCCGGCCCACACCCCGGTGATCCCCAGCCGACTGCAGCCGCCGGACGAGGACGAGCCCTCGGACGTCTTCGCGCAGGTGCGCGCCGGCGATCTGCTGGTCCACCACCCGTACGAGAGCTTCGCGGCGTCCGTGGAGCGGCTCCTGGACCAGGCGGCCGATGATCCGGATGTCCTCACGATCAAGCAGACGCTCTATCGCGTGTCCGGCGATTCGGCCGTGGTCAAGAGCCTCATCCGCGCGGCGGAGCGCGGCAAGCAGGTCGTGGTCCTCGTGGAGATCAAGGCGAGGTTTGACGAGGCGAACAACATCATCTGGGCCCGCCGCCTTGAGCAGGCCGGCGCCCACGTGGTCTACGGCCTCGTGGGCCTCAAGACGCACAGCAAGGTGCTGCTCATCGTCCGGCGCGAGGGCAGCGGCCTGCGGCGCTACGTCCACATCGGCACCGGCAACTACAACGGCAAGACCGCGCGCCTGTACGTGGACCTGGGTCTCATGTCCTGCCGCGAAGAGCTGGGCGCGGACGTCACGGACCTGTTCAACGTCCTGACCGGCCTGTCACGCCAGCGCGTCTTCCGGAGGCTCGTGGTGGCGCCGATGACGCTGCGCACGCGGTTCCTGGAGCTGGTGGAGCGCGAGACCGCGTTCGCCCGTGCGGGTCACCCGGCGCGCATCGTCCTCAAGCTCAACTCGCTCGTGGACACGCAGGTCATCGAGGCGCTCTACGAGGCGGCCCGGTCCGGCGTGGACATCGACCTCATCACGCGCGGCGCGTGCTGCATCGTCCCGGGGCTCGCCGGGATCAGCGAGCGCATCCGCGTGCGGTCCATCATCGGCGAGTTCCTGGAGCACTCCCGGATCTGGATGTTCCACAACGGCGGGCGGCCGGAGTGGTTCATCGGCTCCGCGGACCTGATGGAGCGCAACCTGGACCGGCGCGTGGAGGTGGTCACGCCCGTGGAGGACCAGGAGGCGCGCACCAGACTCGCCCGTATCATCGAGGTGATGCTCGCGGACGATCGCCGCTCCTGGCAGCTCACCGCGGATGGCACGTGGGTCCGCACGGAGATCCTGGAGTCCAAGGAGGGCAGCGTGGACACGTTCGCCGTGCTCAAGGACGATGCCGCACACAGCGTGGTGGTGGCCGACATGCCCACGCGCGCCCACGCGCTGACCGGCTCCATGGACCCGAGGGCGTGAGCGCCGACGCCTCCGCGTCCCGTCCCCTGGAAGTCGAGCTGAAGTACCGGGCGTCCGGCACGGCCGCGGGCGAGCGCCTGCTGGCCTCGGACGACCTGGCCGGGTTCCACGCGG
>CAIYZX010000694.1 GCA_903930745.1 uncultured Chloroflexota bacterium
CGCCGCCACCGCCGCCGCGGGCCCGCCGCTGGATCCGCCGGGCGTGCGCGCGAGGTCGTACGGGTTGTTCGTTGCGCCGTAGACGTCGTTGTCCGTCTCGTTGGACCAGGTGAGCTCCGGCGTGTTGGTCTTGCCCAGCAGGATCCCGCCCGCCGCCCGCAGGCGCGCGGCTACGGTGGCATCCCGCTCCGGGACGCGGTGGCGCCAGCCCGCCGTGCCGGCCGTGGTGACGAGACCAGCAGTGTCGATGGAGTCCTTGAGCGTGAAGGGGACCCCGTGCAGCGGTCCGCGGTGGTCTCCGCGCCGCAGCTCGGCATCCGCCTCGCGGGCGCGGTCCAGCGCGTCCGGCGCCAGGGTCACCACGGCGTTGAGGCGGCCGTTGACCTCCTCGATCCGGTCCAGGCACGCCTGCGTCACCTGCTCGCTGGTGGCCTCACCGGCGAGGATGAGGGTGGCGAGCTCCGAGGCGGAGCGGAAGCAGAGATCCGTCTGGTCCATGGTGGCCGTGAGGATATCCCGGTGGGTTGCCGCTGCTCAGGCGGGTTTCCGAAGCTCCGGGCCGTGCGTCCACGCAGGGCCGTCGAAGAGCTCCGGACGGTGGGTGAGGACAAGAATCGTCCGACCGTCCGTTGCAGCGGGGAGGTCCGCGACGAAGGCTCGGGCGGTGGGCTCGTCCAGGTGCTCCGTGGGCTCGTCCAGGACCAGGATGCGGACGTCCGCGAGCAGCGCGCGAGCGAGGGCGAGGCGCTGGCGCTGGCCGCCGGAGAGGCGCGCGCCGTGGTCCCCAACCTGGGTTGCCAGGCCGTCCGGCAGCGTGGTGACCCAGTCCGCGAGGCCGGCTGCCGCCAGCGCCGCGTGCAGCGCAGGATCCGGCGCACCGGGGCGGGCGAGGCGGAGGTTGTCCGCGAGGGTGGCGTCGAAGATGTGCGGGTCCTGCTCGCACAGGCCGATGACGCGGCGGACCTCGTCCGATGGGATGTCCGAGAGCGCTGCGGCCGATGGCACGGTGCCGCCCGACGTGAGGTGGATGGCGCCCGCTGCCGGGTCCACGAACCGCAGGCAGGCCGCGGCGAGGGTGCTCTTGCCGGCACCGCTCCTGCCGGTGACGACGAGGCGGGCGCCGGCGGGGATGTCCAGGGTGACGGGGCCGAGCGCCGCCGGGGTGGTGGCCGGGGTGGCCGGGGTAGCCGGGGTGGCCGGGGTGGCCGCGGTGGCCGGGTAGCGGACCTCCAGGTCCTGGATGCGGAGACCCAGGGGGCCATCGGGGATGACGGTCGCGGCCGTGGGCGCGGGCTCCGTCACCGGCTCCGGCCGATGGAGCAGCTCCATGACGCGGTGGGCGGAGGCGGCCAGCGCAGGCAGCAGGCGGGCCGATGGCGCAAGGGGCGCCACAACCTCGTGCACGGCGATGGGCGTGAGAGCGACCACCGCGAGGGCGACGCCATCGAGGGAGCCGTCGCGGACCGCGAGGATGCCGATGACGAGCGAGGCGAGGACCGATGCACCGGCGGAGATGCCGGCCACGAGCGACCCGGCTCCGGCACCCAGCGCCGTCCCCCGCTCCGCTGCCGCGAGCCTGGCACCGGACGCGCGAAGTGGGACGAGCGCCCGATCCACCACCCCGGCGGCGAGCAGCTCCGGGGCGGCGCGCAGCACGTCCAACGCCGTGGCGGCGAGCGCGCCGCGGGCGGGGGCGAGGCGGGCCTCCGCGCCCCTCGAGGTCAGGCCGGCCGCCAGCGGGGCGACGAACGCGGTCACGGCCACGGATACCAGCAGGACCACGGCCACCCCCGGCACGAACCAGCCCACGAGCACGGCCGCCCCGGCGACCACCGCCAGCGCGGACGCGTAGGGCAACGCCACCCGCAGCCAGAGATCCGCCAGCCCATCCACGTCACCCACGAGGCGGGCGACGAGATCGCCGGTCCGAAGCTCCGCGAGACCCGCGGGCGCCAGCCGGACCAGCCGCGCATACACCGTGCCCCGCAGCTCGCCCAGCACCCGGAACGCGGCGTCATGGGCCGCGAGACGCTCGGCGTACCGGAGCACGCCCCGCCCGATGCCGAAGGCCCGGACCGCGGTCACCGCCGCGAGAAGGGTGAGCATCACCGGCTGCTGCGCGGCCTTGGAGATGAGCCAGGCGGACGTGGCGGCGAGCCCGATGGCGGCCCCGGCGGCACCCACGCCCGCAGCCACGGCGAGGAGCAGCCGCCAGGTCATGGGCCGGCCGAGACGCAGGACCGCGAACAGGTCCCTCATGGCGCCACCTCCGCCCAGCGGATCTCCACGCAGCGGTCCGCGCCAGCGATGGCACCGGGCCGGTGGGCGACGAGCAGGACCATGGCGCCGGCATCTGCGGCAGAGCGGATCGCGCGCGTCACCGCCGCCTCCGCCGCGGCGTCCAGCCCGGCCGTTGGCTCATCGAGGAGCAACAGCGGCGCCCGGCGGACCAGCGCCCGGGCCACACCCACGCGCCTGCGCTCCCCGCCGGAGAGGCCACGGCCTCCTTCGCCAACCTCGCGGGACGGGCCAACCCCGGCGTCCTCGCCCAGGCCAGCGGCGTCCAGCGCCACCACGACATCTGCATCGGCCACGGGCGTGCGGGCTCCAAGGCGGACGTTCTCCGCAACGGTCCCGGGGAGCAGGTACGGCGCCTGCGGCACCCAGGCCACGGCACCGCGCCACGCCTCGGCATCGAGCTCGCGCACATCCACGCCATCGGCGCCGACGGCATCGGCATCGGCAGCCCCGCCCGAGGTGGCCCCAGCCTCCAGCAGCACCCGTCCCACAGACGGCTCCACCAGGCCCAGGATCACCCCGAGGAGCGTGCTCTTCCCGCAGCCCGAAGGCCCGGTCACCGCCACCACCTCGCCCGGCCGGAGCACCAGCGACGCGCCCGCAGGTGCCAGCACGCCGCGACCCGGCTGCGACACCGAGACGCCGTCGATGACGAGCGCCCGGATCCGCGCCGGCATCGGCTTCGGCATCGGCATCGGCCGACCGGCCTCCGCCCCGCCCACGGACGGGTGTGCCTCGATGATCGCAAACGCCTCGGCCGCCGCGGTGACCCCCTCCTCGGAAGCGTGGAACTCCGCCCCCAGCCGCCGCAGCGGCAGGTACGCCTCCGGGGCCAGCACGAGCGCGAAGAGGCCCACGTCCAGCGTCAGCTCCCCCACCGCCAGCCGCAGCCCGATGCCCACGGCGACGAGCGCCACGGAGATCGTGGCGAGCAGCTCCAGCACCAGCGCGGACAGGAACGCCACCCGCAGCGTGGCCATCGTGGTGGACCGGTACGTGTCGGTGATCCGGCGCAGCACGCCCACCTGCGCCTCGGCTGCCCCGAAGATCCGCAAGGTGGTGAGTCCCGCCACCACGTCGCCGAAGCGCCGGGCCAGGCGCCCCAGCAGGGCCCATCGACGGGCGCGGTGCGCGGCGGACATCCGGCCCACCAGCACCATGAAGACCGGCACCAGCGGCACGGTGAGCGCCACCGTGATGGCCGCCACCCCGTCCACGAACCCGAGGCAGACGATGACCGCCAGCGGCACCAGCACCGCCAGGACCGCCTGCGGGAGATAGCGGCCGTAGAAGCCGTCCAGCGCATCCAGGCCCCGGGTGGCCAGCAGGACCACGGACGAGGACGGGGTCTCCGCCGCCCAGCGCGGACCCATGCGGACCGCGGCGGCCAGCAGGTCCTCGCGCAGGCGCGCCTTCACGGTTGCGGAGATGCGGTGTGCGGCGATGTCGCCAATCCAGGCCAGCAGCGGCCGGGCAAGCAGCACGAATCCCAGCCCGCCCAGCACTGGGGCCAGCTCCGAAAGCCCCTCGCCGCCCAGGTACGCGCCGCTGATGGCCCGCGCCAGGAGCCAGGCCTGCGCCACGGCGAGACCTGCCGCCGCCACGCCCACCGCAACGGCAACGGCGAAGGCGCCGGCCGCGATGCGACCGGCGCCAACCAGGCGTCTGAGCGGCGACCCCGCCGGCGAGCCCTGCGAGGAGGCAGCCGGCGAGGTGACGGGACCGGGGGACGCGGTCGCCAGGGTCAGGCCTCCACGCCCGCCCGCGGGACGGTGACCCGCTTGCGGAACACGTAGTAGGTCCACCCCTGGTACGCGAGCACCAGCGGCACGAAGATCACGGCCACGACGGTCATAATCGTGAGGGTATATGGCGTTGACGCCGCGTTCGTCACGGTCAGGCTGAACGCCGGGTCCGTGGTGGACGGCATCACGTTGGGGAAGAGTGCGAGGAAGAGGCTGGCCACCGCCATCGCGAGCGTCACCGCGGACGCCACGAAGGCCACGCCCTCGCGCCGGATCCACGCCGCCCCCAGGGCCAGGAGCCAGGCGACGGCGGCGATCACCGCCGCGATGAGCGAGACGGCGTCGCCCGCCTGGGCGTTCGCCCACAGCAGGAAGGCAACCGCCACCACCGCGGTGACGAGGCCCACCGCGAAGGTGAGACGCCGGGCGCGGACCCGGAGGTCGCCCTCCGTCTTGAGGGCAAGGAACAGGAGGCCGTGGGTGGTGAACAGGCCAAGCGTGGTCAGGCCGCCAAGGAGCCCGAACGGGTTGAGCAGCGTGAACAGGTTGCCGGTGTAGTTGCGGTCCGCATCGATCGGCACGCCGGCCACGATGTTCGCGAACGCCACGCCCCACAGGATGGAGGGCACGAGACTGCCAACGGCCACCATGACATCCATCCGGGCGCGCCAGGGGCCGTCACCGCGCTTGTTCCGGTACTCGATGCCGATGCCGCGGACGATGAGGCCCACGAGCACGAGGAAGAGCGGCAGGTAGAAGCCGGAGAAGAGGGTGGCGTACCACTCGGGGAACGCCGCGAACGTGGCACCGCCGGCGACCAGGACCCAGACCTCGTTGCCGTCCCAGACCGGGCCGATGGTGCGCAGCATGGCGCGCCGCTCCGGCTCGTTGCGGCCAAGGACGTGGAGGAGGATCCCCACCCCGAAGTCAAAGCCCTCGAGGATGAAGTAGCCGATCCAGAGGACGGCGATGAGGATGAACCAGAGGGTTGTCAGCTCCATCGTCATATCCCTAGTAGCCGAGGGCCAGGTCGGCTTCGGCGGCATGCTCGAAGCCCGTGTTGGAGACCGCCTCCGGGAGGCCCGCCCGCACGCGGCGGACGACGAGACCCACCATAAGGACCGCCAGCACGCCGTACAGCAGCGTGAAGCCCACCATGGTCACGAGCACCTCGAAGGTGCTTGCCGTGGGCGAGACGGCCGTCGCGGTGCGCATCAGTCCGAAGACGATCCACGGCTGGCGCCCGATCTCGGTGAACATCCACGCGAAGCTGTTGGCAGCAAGCGGCAGGAAGGGCAGGGCGAGGGCCGCGGTCACGGCAAACCGCGACGGCAGCCGGCCCTTGCGCATCGCCCACAGGAACCAGATGGCGATGCCGGCGGCAAGGAACCCTGCGCCCATCATCAGGCGGAAGGTCCAGTAGGTGATGGGCGTGTTGGGCGTGTAGTCCGCCGCACCGTACTGCTGGCTCATCTGTGCCTGCAGGTCGTTGATGCCCTC
>CAIYZX010000695.1 GCA_903930745.1 uncultured Chloroflexota bacterium
AGACCGCCATCGGATCGGCGCTCCTGGTCATCACCGGGACCGGGTCGGGCACGCAGGCGGCTCAGACCGCGAGCGGATCCGCGCAGCTCGCGATCCCCGGCACAGGCTCCGGCACCCAGACCTTCCAGACAGCCACCGGTACCGCCCTTCTCGTTATCACTGGCACCGGTGCCGGCACGCAGGCGGCTCAGACCGCGAGCGGCACCGGAAGCATCCCCACCCCCATCACTGGCACCGGTGCGGGCACGCAGCCAGCGCAGACCGCCCAGGGCACCGGCTCCGGCGGCGCTACCGCGGACGGCGGTGGACTCCCGCCATGGTGGCAGCCAGGACCCGCACGCCAGGCCCGTCCCGCCCTCGTCGTCATCCGCGGATGGGGCGACGGCACCCAGCCCGCACCCACTGCATCCGGCACCGGGGACGTCAACGACGACGACCTCGTGATGCTCGCCCTGCTCTCCGCCTGAAGGAGGTGACCGCCATGACCCTGCCCGACCTGCACAGCGCCCCGCCGGCCAAGCTGGACATCGCCATCCTCCGCGCCCGTGACGGACAGGACGCCATGTCAGCCCGCGCCGGCGACGGCATGCCCACCCTGGTGGGCCACTTCAGCGTCTTCAACAACTGGTACCGGATCTCCAGCTGGATGGAAGGCGACTTCCTCGAGCGCATCGCACCCGGCGCCTTCAAGAAGACCATCCGCGAGTCCATCGGCCAAATGAAGGTGCTGTACGACCACGGCATGGACCCGAGCATCGGGAACAAGGTGCTCGGCCCGATCGCGTCGCTCGAGGAGGACGGCGTTGGACCGGCCTACGAGGTCCCCCTGCTGGACACCTCGTACAACCGCGACCTGGCGCCCGGCCTCGAGGCGGGCGTCTACGGCTCCTCGTTCCGCTTCGTCGTGATCAAGGACGCCTGGAACATGGAGCCCAAGCGCTCCGAGCACAACCCCGACGGCGTGCCCGAGCGGACCATCACCGAGGCCCGCGTGATGGAGTTCGGGCCCGTCACCTTCCCTGCCAACCCTGAGGCCACGGCGGGCGCCCGCAGCCTCACGGACCGCTACTACGAGAACCTCCGGGCACGGAGCCCGGAGCAGTTCGAGAGTGTCGTCCGATCCATCAGCGCCCTCCGCACTCCAGCCGGCCAGGCCACTGGAGCCGCAACCCCGCCCGCAGAGCCGGCCTCCGAGGCCACTCCCGAGCCTGCTGTCCAGCCCGCCCCGGTCAAGGAGCGGGCCCAGTCCATCCAGCGGGCGCGTGCGCTTGCTGGCATGCAGGAGACGAAGTGACTCTCGCAGAGATCGCGGCCCGCGCGGCCGCCATCGCGGGCGAGCTCGAGGCACTCGACGGCATCGCCGAGTGGACCCCCGAGCAGCGCTCGCAGTTCGACGCCCTCAACACGGAGCTGACCGGTCTCGAGGCCCGCAAGGCCGACATCGAGGCCCGCAGCCGCGTGCGCGAGGCGGCCCGCAGCCTCTCCAGCGTGGAGATGCCGCACGTCGCCATCCGGAAGACCTCCGACCCGTACGACCTGTCCACGCTGCGCTTCGGCGCGACGCCGGACGAGCTGCGCGGCCGGGCCCGCACCGCGATCGAGCGGACGGACTTCATCGCCGATGAGGCCCGCCAGGAGATCGCCCGCAAGATCGACCGCGTCGACGACGTGCGCGGCGTCCTGCCCGGCCTGGTCCTCCACACCGGCAACGACGCCTACCAGCAGGCCTTCGTGAAGGGACTCGCCGGCCGCAGCGACCTGTGGACGGCCGAGGAGCGCTCCGCCGTCGCCCGCGCGGACGAGTTCCGTGCGGCGATGAGCCTCACGGACGCGAACGGCGGCTATGCCGTCCCGTTCACGCTGGACCCGACGCTCATCCTGACCAACGACGGGTCCACCAACCCGTTCCGCCAGGCGTGCCGCGTCGAGACCATCACCACCGACAGCTGGAACGGGCTCTCGTCCGCGGGCGTCACGGCGTCCTACGACGGCTCCGTGGTCGAGGTGTCCGACGACTCCCCGACCTTCGCGCAGCCCAGCATCACGCCCAAGGAGGCCCAGGCCTTCGTCCAGGGCAGCATCGCCATCAGCCAGGACTACCGCAACCTCGCGGGCGACCTGCTGACGCTGTTCCAGGACGCCAAGGACAACCTCGAGGCGTCCATCTTCGCCACCACCGCGAGCTACGGCCTCGTGCCGCTCGTCGTGGCGTACGACACGGGCTCGTCCATCAAGACCTCGGCCACCGGCGACACGTTCGCCGTGGCGGACGTCTACAACACCTTCAACCAGACCCCGGCCCGCGCCCGCTCCCGCGGCGCGTGGTTCGCGAACAACACGACCATCAGCCTGATGCGCCAGTTCGCGACGGCCAACAACTACCACGCGTTCCTCGTGGACCTCGGCGCAGGCCAGCCGACCCAGCTCCTGGGTCAGCCCCTGTACGAGGCCTCCGCGATGGACGGCGTCATTAACGCCGGCGCCGAGAACTACATGCTCGTGCACGGCAACCCGAAGTCCTTCGCCATCGTTGACCGCGTCGGCATGAGCGTCGAGTTCATCCCGCACCTCTTCAACACGGCGAACAACCTGCCGGACGGCCGCCGCGGCTGGTTCGCCTACTGGCGGACCGCGTCGGGGCTGCTCAACGGAAACGACTTCACCGTTCTCAACGTCACGTAACCCACGCCCGGCGGGCCCGTCCACAAGCCGGCGGGCCCGCCGGCCTCACCCTCCATGGAGGCAGCACATGGCATACAGGCGGACGAACCTTGCAGCCGCAACCGCGGCCGTAACCAACCGGTTCGTGACCAGCACGAATATGAAGGTCGGCGCCTACACGGTCGCCAACGCGTCCGCGTCCTGGGCTGCCGGGTTCCTTGTCACCGTCGGACACACCACCGTGGCGACCGGCACGGACACCCTGGGCACCATCACTGTGACCGGGACCGACCTCAACGGCGCGGCCCTGTCCGAGACCATCACCCCGGTGGCCGACTCCACCGCAACCGGCACGAGGGTCTTCCGCACCGTGACCGGAGTCTCCGGCGCGGGATGGGTGATCGCGGGCGGCAACGACACGATCATCGTCGGCCACGCGGCAGGCGCCTACGTCGCGTCCTCCACGACGGAGCTCGGCGCGGTGGTGGTCAACACGACTGCCGCCGGCACCGTGGCCCTGGCTGATGCGGACGGCGCCATCGCGACCCTCAAGGCGAGCATCGCCGAAGGCGTGTACCGGTTCGAGGCGCAGGCGCGCGGCTACCTCAAGGTCAGCCTGGCGGCCGCGTCCGACGTCACGGTGCTGCACGCCGGGACCATCGACGCCACCTCCTACACGCAGGCATAGCCATGGGCATCGTCATCGCAATCGAGACCTTCCACACCGCCGGCAGGGACGGCAACGCCCGCACCGTGTACGCGGGCCAGGCGATCCCCGACAGCGACCCCGTCGTGGCGGCCAATCGCACGAGCTTCCGCACGCCGGAGCAGATGGCCTCGGCCACGGTGGTGGAGCATCACGCCGTGGAGCAGGCCACCGCGGCCCCCGGCGAGCGCCGCGACATCCGGCTTCCGCGCGGCCGGGCTCGCTGACATGGCCGACACCGACATCGTCAGTGTTGCCACTGTGAAGGCCCAACTTGGCATCACCGATGCCGTGGATGATGCCTGGCTCGGCGGCGTGGTCACGGCCGTCACGGAGGCGATCGAGAACACCACCGGTCGGTGGTTCACGGCCCGCGCCACGACGCTCTACTTCGACGGATCCGCCGACGCATCCGCGCTGGAGGTCCCCCTGGGCGTGAGCGCCATCACCTACCTGGGCTATGCCACCACGGACCAGCCCGACAGCGGAACCGGCACGTACACCGAGATCACCACCGGCATCTACCTGGACCCGCCGGCGCAGGACCGGCGCTTCGGGGCGAGCGCGTCGCGCATCGTCCTCGGCGGATCCTCCGTGGGGCGGTTCCCGACCTCGGGCAAGCGCACGATCAAGGCCACGGGCTCCTTCGGCTCACCGTCCACCCGGGCATCCCAGATCGCCACCAACGCGATCGCGAGGGCGTACCGGGCGCGCAAGTCCGGAGGGGCAGACCTGGCCGTCGTCGGTCCCGAGGGCGGCATGAAGATCCTGCGGGACTTCGCACCCGCAGAGCTCGAGGAGCTGCACGGCTCCTACGGTATCGCGATGGTGGCTGGCTGATGGACTGGTCCGCCCTCACGGCCGCGCTCGCCGCCAAGTACACGGACCTCGCCAACGCGGACGCCAGCGACACGCTGCGGGAGTCGTACGACGTCGCGCAGGACGATCCGATCACGCCGTGCGCGCTCACGCTCATGGCAGGCCTGGCGGACGTCGGGCCCGAGGGTCCCGGGTGGCTCACGGGCAAGGCCAACGTGGACGTCCTGATCCTCCTCGAGCCCAAGGCGGACGTGCCGCACCGGTACGCCGCCCTCCTGCGGTGGCTTGGCCCAGCCACGACGGCGGCCATGTCGGGCGTGATGCTCGGCATGACGAGCTCCGTGGCCGGTGCCGTGCCGGTGGACGTCGAGGTGGCCCTCGCGGGTGACTCCGAGGTGTACGCCGGTCTGCCGTGGGACATGGTCCGCGTCCGCTACCGCATCCCCTACCGCGACCGCGTGACGGTGACGCCGTGAGCGACGGCATGGCGATCGTCGGGCTCAAGGACGTGGACCGGATGCTGTCCCGGATCGACCGGCGCGCAACCCGCGAGCGGCAGCAGATCATCCGGGACGCCGCCCGCCGGACACTCGTCGTGCAGGTCAAGGCCGACGCTTCCCGTTCCCCCGGCCGTGCCGGCGCCCGCCTTGCCAGGGCAACGACCGTCCGCCTTGGCAAGCAGGGCGCGGTCCTCGTTGGCCCCCGCACCGGCAGGCGCGAGGACAAGGGAAAGGCCTGGTTCCGGGCCATCTTCATCATCGGCTCGCCGCGCCGGACTGTAGGCGGCGCGAAGGCGTCTGAGATCCGGACCTACACCAGCACATCGAAGCAGTACGCCAAGGCCGGCGGCGTCTTCGCCCGGAGCACCAAGGCGCGCGACCGCGTGCTGATGGCCAACAAGGCGCAGGGCTGGGCCGCTGTTGGCCCGTGGACCGTGCCGGCCATTCCGCCCAACCCATTCGTCCGCACGGGTGAGGAGCGAGCGCGCCCCGCGTTCGTCGCCGCCCTGCGCCAAGCCCTGTTCAGCACGGAGGACACGTAGACCCCATGGCGCCCAAGCCGTCTGGCCTCGTCCGTGTGGTCCCGGTCCCGGGGCTGCACTTCGAGCCCGTCGATACCACGCCCGAGGAGGCGGCCGCCCTGGTCGCAACGGGCTCGTTCGCCTACGCCGACACGCCGTCGGCCACCACGAAGGCGGCCCCGGCCGCGGAGGACCTGATCGATGACGCAGGCTGACATCACCAAGACGCTCAGGTA
>CAIYZX010000696.1 GCA_903930745.1 uncultured Chloroflexota bacterium
ACGGCACGCAGAACCTGATGGGCGCCCTGCGCCAGTCCATGGCCGCCCTGGGCGCCCGAACCGTGCGTGAGATGCACGACGTGGAGATCGTGTACGCCCCGTCCGTGGTGACCGAGGGCAAGTCCTGGCAGCTGCGCGGCAGGTAGGGCGCACGCCGACGGCGGGCGCGTGAGACCAGTACTCCGGTACTAGGACGAATCGGCCACAACACCGTCACGCTACAGGGTTATCCCGTCACATACCTGTCACGCATCCTTACAAAGATGCCTCCTGTCTTCATCGCCGCGCTATTGCGGCGGACAACCAGCCAGGAGGCCCTCACACATGGCGCAGCTCCTCACCGGCCGCAAGCGCATCGCTTCGGTCTCGGGTGTCGCCCTCGCGGTCGTCGTCGGCGGCGCCGCATTCGCGTACTGGACCCAGTCGGGCTCCGGCACCGGCGATGCCACCACCGGCAACATCGATCCCATCACGATCGTGCAGACGTCCACGAACTCCACGAACCTGATGTGGCCGGGCGGCCCGTCGGTGGCCCTCAGCGGCACCTACACGAACCCGAACGACGCCAAGGTCTACGTGCACCAGGTGTACGTGAAGATCGACACCGGCTGGGAGGCCCAGGCCGACACCAGCAAGCCCAAGTGCACCGCCGCCGACTTCACCCTGACGGGCAACGTCGGCAGCCTGGCCACGGGCGTCGCCGGGATCGGCGTTGATGCCGAGATCCTCGCGAACGACACCTCCACGTGGAGCGGCCTGTCCATCCAGTTGGACGACCACGCCACCAACCAGGACAACTGCAAGGACGTCACCCCGGGCCTGACCTACTGGTCCGACTGATCTGCGCCTGAGCAGCCGGCCCGGTGGTTCGCCGCCGGGCCGGTTCTCCATCTCAGTTCCGAAACGCACCGGACCCCACAAGACCGCACCGGACCACACCACCACCCGCACCAACCAGACGAGGCGACGACGATGACGACACCCAGCGAGCCGAGCATCCAGGGCCCCCGCCCTGGCGCTGCCGGCTCGCTTCGTCGTCCCCTTGTCCGGCTGGGGGTGCTGGCCACCGCCGTCGCCATGGCCGTCTTCGCCGCGGCCGGCCTTGGCTCCGCCGCCACCGCACCCGCCCAGGAGTTCGTGATCTCCAGCCGGGTCCTGGACGGCCCCAGCTGCTCCATGGCGGCCGTGCTCCTGCCCGGCCTGGAGCGCTGCCTGGAGTACACGGTCACCAACACGGACGCCAAGAACCAGATCACTGTCACCAGCCTGGACGTGGCGGCCGTCGTGGCGCCCTCCGGCTGCCCTGCGTCCAACCTGGACGTCAGCCGGGCCCGCTGGTCGGGCTCCGTGGTGGTCCCCAAGGGCAGGACCGCCGTGGTTGGGACCGGCGTGATCATGCTGGTTGACGCACCCACGCCAGCCGATGGCTGCCGCGGCGTCCACTTCGGTCTCACGTTGACCGGCCTCGCGATCAACGCCGGCACGCTGCCCACCCCGGCACCTTCGGCGACCCCCACGCCCACGCCCGCCCCCACGTCCACGCCGAAGCCCACCAAGCCGCCAAAGCCCACGCCCGCCCCCACGCCCACGCCGAAGCCCACCCGGTCTCCCAGGGCGCAGGCACCGCTGCGGCTCGCCACGTCCGGCTGGACCGCCTGAGATGCGCGCGTCCGGTCGGCCGCTCCTCGCCGTCATCCTGGCCCTCGTCGCGGCACTCGCCGCGGCCGGGGCCGCTGCGGCGTGGTGGCGGTCTCCTGGGCATGGCACGGGCAGCGCCGCCACCGGCTCGCTCCGGGCGTCCACGTGGGTCAACGCGACCCAGCCGAACACGGACATCCAGACCGTGCATGTCACCTGGGCGGCCGCGGCCAGTCCGGACGGCGACATCCCGGACGGCTACTGGATCACGCGGACGCAGGGTGGCGTGACCACCGATGCCTGCGACACTGCGGCGAACTCCCCGCTGGGCGGGACGCTGACCGCCTGCGACGACACCGATGTCCCCCTGGGCATGACCACCTACACCGTGACCGCGCTCTACGCCACGTGGACCGCCGCCGCCGGCAGCGCGCAGGTTGAGGTCGTGGCGCATGCGCTCACCTCGTTCACCGTCGTCGCCGCAACGGCCACTCCGGTTGCGGGCGCACCCTTCACCGTCACGATCACGGCGATCGCCGCTGACGGCGGCACCAAGCCGGACTACGCGGGCGCACAGTGCGTGCTGCTCTCCGGCCCGTCCACCAGTCCCTCAGGCGCCACCCCCATCTACCCGGCTGCGGGGTCCTGTCCTGCCGGCAGCTCCGTCGACTTCGCCGCCGGTGTCGGCACCGCCACGGTCACCCTGACCACGGCGGAGACCGTGGGCATCCGTGTCGCAGACGGCGCCACCGGGCTCTTCGGCACCTCCCAGGCCCTGGCCGTCTCGTCGGCCGGAGCAACGGCCCTGGCCGTGGGCAGGCCCCCGTCCGGCACGGCGACCGCCGGCACGGCCTTCGCGCGCCAGCCCCGTATCACGATCACGGACGCCTACGGCAATGTCGAGACCGCAAGCACGGCCGCGGTGACGCTCGCCGTCAAGGACGGCGGTGCCACCATCGCCTGCACCGTGAACCCGGTCGCCGCCGTCGCGGGTGTTGCCTCGTTCGCCGGGTGCGCGATGACGAAGGCGGGGACGTGGACCCTCCGCGCCACCAGCGGCACCCTGCCCCCGGTGGACACCTCCTCCGTGACCGTGAGCGCCGCCGGCGCCTCGTCCATCGCCGTCTCGTCCGGTGCCGGCCAGTCCGCCGCAGCAGGCGCCCCTTTCGGATCGGCGATGGTCGCCCTCGTCTCCGATGCCTACGGCAATCCGGTCGCCGGCGCCACGGTCACATTCACCGCCCCGGGCTCCGGGTCCACGGTCTCGTTCGGCGGCGCGTCCACCACGTCCGTCGCCACCTCGGCCACCGGCCTCGCAACGTCGTACACCGTGACGGCGGGCACGGCTGCGGGCACCGGCAGCGTGGCGGCCACGTCCGCCGGAACCCCTGGCACCTCCTTCGGCTTCACTGTCACCGCTGCCGCCGCCGCGCGCCTCGCGATCACGCAGCAGCCGTCCACCACCGCCGTGGCCGGCGTGGCCTTCGGCACCCAGCCGCGTGTGGGCGTGACCGATACGTACGGCAACCCCGTCACCTCCAGCACGGCGTCCGTGAGCATGGCCATCACCGGCGGCCTTGCCACCGTGAGCTGTGCCGCGAACCCCGTGTCCGCGGTGGGCGGCATCGCCTCCTTCGCCGCCTGCGCCATCTCCCAGACCGGAACGTGGACCCTGACCGCCACGTCCGCGGGCCTGGCATCTGCCGTCACCTCGTCCATCACCGTCTCGTCGTCCTCGCTGGGCGCCATCGCGATCTCCAGCGGCTCGCCGCAGACCGCGACCGCCGGCGCCACGTTCGGTGCCGGCCTGGTGGCCATCGCCAGCGACACGTACGGCAACCCGCTGGCCGGGGTAACGGTCACCTTCACCGCCCCGTCCACGGGCGCCCGCGCCACCTGGTCAGGCGCCGCCGCCACGTCCGCCGTCACCGACGCCTCCGGTCTCGCCACCGTGCCGGCACCGCTCGCGGGGACCGTGGCCGGCAGCTACACCGTCACGGCCGCCGCCGGCGCGTTCAGCGTCTCGTTTGCGCTCACCAACGCGCCAGCCGCGCCCACGAAGCTGCAGTTCACCACCCAGCCCGCGGCGTCGATGGTCGCCCACACCACCTTCGGCGCCACCGTGGCGATCACGGACACGTACGGCAACGTGGTCACCACGATCGCCTCCACCTCGCTCAGCCTCGTCCTCTCGCCGTCCACGTCGCTGGCCGGCTGCTCCAGCGCGAGCACGGTCGCCGGCGTGGCCACCTGGTCCGGCTGCACCTACGACGTCGCGGGCACCGGCTACGCCCTGGCCGCGTCCGGCGGCGGCTACACGGCCGCGACCAGCTCCGCCTTCGCCATCACCCCGGGTCCGGCCGCCACCGTCTCCGTCAACAGCGGCAGCGCCCAGACGGCCACCGTGAACGCCGCGTTCGGCGCCGCCCTCTCCGCCAAGGTGGTGGACGCGTACGGCAACCTGATCTCCGGCGCCACCGTCACCTTCACCGCGCCGGCCACGGGTGCCACCGCGAAGTGGTCCACGCTGACCACCACCACCGCGGTCACCGCTGCGACCGGCATCGCCACCACCACCGTCCCCACCGCGTCCACGGTGTCCGGTGCCTACTCGGTCACGGCCGCCACCGGCACGGCGACGTCCGCGACGTTCACGCTCACCAACCTGTCCGGCACGGCCACCAAGCTCACATTCATCCAGCAGCCGGCGGGCGCCACCGCGGGCCAGGCCTTTGTGACGCAGCCCAAGGTGGCGATCACGGACACCTACGGCAACACGGTGACCACGGCCACCGGCACCATCGCGCTCGCGATCACCTCCGGCACCGGCACCGCCGGCGCATCGCTCTCCAGCTGCGCGGGCGGCGGCGCTGCCTCGGGTGTGTCCACCTTCACCAACTGCAAGATCAACACCGCCGGCACCGGCTACACGCTGCGCGCCACGCTCTCCGGCTACACCGCCGGCACCAGCGCCGCGTTCAACGTGACGGCCGCTCTCGTGACGTCCTCCTGGTCCATCGTCAACAAGACCGGCGGCACGCTGGGCACCACGGAGACCGGGGACAAGGTGGTCGTCACCTTCAGCGTGGCGCCGCGCGCCTCCACGATGTGCGCCGCCTGGACGTCGGACACCACCGCGTACTCGCTGACGGATGCCGTGGTCTCGTTCAACAACAACGGTAACAACGACACGATCACCTTCACCTCCGCCTCCTGCTCCGCCGGCCTCAAGCTGGGCACGATCACGGTTGGCAGCTACATCGGCAGCACGCAGACCACCACGTACACCGCCTCCACGCTGGCCTGGGATCCCACCACGCGCACGGTGACGGTCACGCTGGGCACCACGACGAAGACCGTCACGAGCGGCTCCACGTTCACCATGTCGTTCGCCGTGAGCACGTCCATCCAGGACCAGAACGGCCGCTCGGCCTCCGGCAGCGCGAGCTGGAGCGGCCGCGCCTTCTAGGGCCGGCAGCCGCCGCGAGAGCCCCGAAGCCCTGCGCGAACAGGGCAAGCGGCAACCGATGCGCAACGCGTGACGGGCCATCCGGGCCGGTAGACTCTGCCCACACGCAGAGCACCAAGCGCACAGGCGGGAGAGGTCGTTGACCGAGCAGGACCAGGCCCCGGAGCAGGACCCGGAGCAGCCGAAGGAGCCCGTGCGCGAGCGCGGCAAGACCGTTCACGGGGAGGCGGCGAACGCCGGCCACCGTGTCCTGGCCCCGGACGATGCCGAGGTTGAGGCCTACCTCGAGGTGGCGCTGGACGCGCCGCCGCC
>CAIYZX010000697.1 GCA_903930745.1 uncultured Chloroflexota bacterium
CGCCGAGCTCGGCGCCAAGGGCGAGCAGATCGGCGCCATCGTGGAGACGATCGACGACATCGCCGAGCAGACCAACCTGCTCGCCCTCAACGCGGCCATCGAGGCGGCACGGGCGGGCGAGATGGGCAAGGGCTTCGCGGTCGTCGCGGACGAGGTCCGCAAGCTCGCCGAGCGCTCCGGTCGTGCGACCAAGGAGATCGCGTCCCTCATCGCCGAGGTCCAGAAGGGCACGAGCGATGCCGTGAACGCGATGTCCGCGGGCTCGGCCGAGGTGGAGACGGGTCTCCAGATCGGCAAGCGCGGTGCGGAGAGCGTGGTCGAGATCGGCCAGGCGTCCCGTGCCCGTGACGAGGCGCTCGAGCGGGTCTTCTCGGCCCTCACCGCGATCGCCGGTGCCGCCACCCAGGTGACGAGCAGCTCCGACGACATCGCCCGGGTCGTGGCCCAGACGAGCGCCAACGCCGCCACCATGGCGCAGGCGTCCGACTCGGTCACCCGCAGCATCAGCTCCATCGCCGCGGTCAGCGAGGAGAACAGCGCAGCCGCCGAGGAGGTCTCCGCCGCCACCGAGGAGATGAGCGCCCAGGCCGAGGAGGTCGTGGCGTCCGCCGCCACGCTCGCCGAGATGGCCCAGCAGCTCGACGCCCTCGTGGCACGGTTCAAGCTCGAGACGGCGAGTGCACGCCAGGCCGCGCAGCCCAAGGGCAACGTGGTCCAGCGCCGGCGCTCGGCGGACTGGAGCAAGGTCGCCTAGGGGCGCACCGGACTCCGGCGAACACCCGCACCCGGGGGCGAGCAGCCCCCGGCCAGGCGGGGATCACACGAGGGGGCGTGACGAGGCCGACGTCGCGCCCCCTTTCGCGTGCCCGGAGAGGCGTGCCGGCGCCTGGGGTCTTGGCCCTGGCTTCGGGCTCCGGCCGTACGCGGCCCTGGCCCTGGGCCCCGGGTTCGGGCTTCGGCCCTACGCGGCCTTTGCGGCCGGCGCGGCCTCCGGGTGCTCGTCACCCAGCGCCAGGTAGAGCTCCTCCTCCTGGGCCATGTGCAGGCGCAGGATGGCGTCCAGGCCGTACAGCACGCGTCGCAGGTCCGTGATGTCCTCCGGGCCTGGACCCTCGAGCGGAACCTCGCGCACCAGCCGGTCCGTGAACCGGACAAGGTGGTAGATCTCGCTGTGGGTACGGTGCAGGGCGGCCGTCATGTCGTCGCTGCCCGCGGACTGCGAGAGGAGCGGGAATACGCGCTTGTCCTCCTCCTCCTCGTGGGGGATCAGCGTGTCCACGAGGAACGAGCGGACCCAGTTGAGCTCCGCCAGGGCCTCTGGCCCCGGCATCTCACCGATGCGGTCCGCCAGCGGCCGGATCCGTGCAAGGGACGGCGCCAGTTCGCGATGCTCCTCGCGCAGGCGCGCGGACAGCTCCGTCCAGCCGGGGACCACCACCTGTCGCTCCATGCCACCACCCAGGGCGCGCAGCGCGTTCAGGATCACGATGATGTCGATCGCCTCCTGGATCATCGCGCCGAAGACCGGCGGCAGGACACCCGTGGAGGCCACGAGCATCGCCACGATGGACATGCCCATGCCGGCGATCACGCTCTGCAGCGCGATGGTGCGGGAGCGGCGGGCGATCCGGATCGCCTCCGGGAGCCGGTCCAGGCGGTCAACGGTGATCACGAGGTCGGCGGCCTCCGAGGACGCCGTGGCCCCGCGCGCTCCCATCGCAACGCCCACGTCCGCCGTGGCGAGCGCCGGCGCATCGTTGATGCCATCGCCCACCATCACGAGGATGCCGCCGGCCTGTGCCTTCTCCTCGGCGACCGCGTCCACCTTGTCCGCGGGCGTCCGCTCCGCCAGCACCGCGTCAACGCCGATGGCCGCGGCCACCATGTCCGCCACGCCGTAGTGGTCGCCGGTCACCATGACCATCCGCGCGACCCCCGCACGCCGCAGGGAGCGGATCACGCGCGGGCTCTCCGGGCGGATGGGGTCGTCCAGCACCAGGGCGCCCGCCAACTCGCCATCCACGGAGACGTAGACGCCGGTGGCGCCTTCCAGGCTGACGCGGCGGCGCACGTCCCTGGCCCACGAAGGCAACTGCGCGGAACCCGTGGCGAAGTCCGCGGTCCCCACGAGGACCGTCCGGCCGTCCACCTGGCCGCGGATGCCGGACCCGGCGATCTCCTCCGCGTGCTCCGGCAGGACGATGGCCACGCCCCGCTCGCGCGCGCCGCCCACGATGGACGAGGCCAGCACGTGCGGTGAGACCTGCTCCAGCGAGGCGGCGAACCGCAGGACCTGCTCCGCCGACGAGTCCGGCGAGGCGACCACGTCTGCGAGGTGCGGGCGGCCGGCGGTGAGCGTGCCGGTCTTGTCGAAGAGGAGGACGCGGGCACGGGCGATGGCCTCCAGCGCGCCGCCGCCCTTGACGATGATGCCGCGCTTCGCGGACCGGCTGATGCCGGCGACGATCGCGATGGGCGCGGCCAGCAGGAGTGGGCACGGGGTGGCCACCACGAGAACCGCGAGCGCGCGCACCGGGTCACCGGTCACGGCCCAGGCGATGCCGCTGATCACCAGCGTGAGCGGCACGAACAGGAGTGCGTACCGGTCCGCCAGCCGCACGAACGGCGCCTTGGAGGACTGGGCCTCCTCCACCAGGCGCACGATGCCGGCGTACGTGGAGTGCTCGGCGGTGGCGGTGGCAACGAGCTCGAACGGGCTGCCCGCATTGACCGTGCCGGAGTTCACGGCATCGCCGGCCTCGCGGATGGCCAGCCGGGACTCGCCGGTGAGCGCGGACTCGTCCAGGGTTGCGGCGGCGCCAACGACCGTGCCGTCAACCGGGACCACCTCGCCGGGCTTGACCAGGAGGCGATCGCCAACCAGCACCTCGGCAACCGGCCGGTCCACCACCGTGTCCGCCTCGCGGCGGTGGACGATGCGAGGGGCGCGGGACAGCAGGGCGGAAAGCTCGCGGTGGGCCCGGCCCTCGGCGAAGCGCTCCAGGGCGTCGCCCGTGGCGAGCATCACGCCAATGACCGCGGCGGCCAGGGACTCGTTGAACGCGATGGCGCCCACGATCGCCAGCACGGCGATCACGTCCACGCCGGCCTCGCGCCGGACCAGGTCCGCGATGATGTTCCCCAGGAGCCACACGCCCACGATCGCGGACGGGACAGTCCACAGCCACCACGCGGCCGTCTCCTGGCCGACGGCGTTCGCCACGAGGCCGAGGGCGAGGCCGCCCACGGTGAGCGGGAGGAGCACGCGTTCGGCGAGCTCGTTGAGGCGCGCGAGCAGGGAGGTCATGCGGTCATCCTGGGTTGCGGGTGGCTCGGGAGCGTGGGCGGGGA
>CAIYZX010000698.1 GCA_903930745.1 uncultured Chloroflexota bacterium
GCCCAGCAGCTCGACGCCCTCGTGGCCCGCTTCAAGCTCGAGACGGCGTCCGCACGCGCGGCCGCGCAGCCCAAGGGCAACGTGGTCCAGCGCCGGCGCTCGGCGGACTGGAGCAAGGTCGCCTAGGGGCGCCGGGACTCCAGGCACCCGCACCACCCCGGCCGTCCGCCACGGCCGGCCGGGGGGGGAGGGCGCACCTCCGGGGACCGGGCTCCCCGGCACACCACACGAGGGGGCGTGACGAGGCCGACGTCGCGCCCCCTTTCGCGTGCCCGCGGGAGGCCGGGGCCGGCCTTGGCCCGGGCGGGCAGTCGGCCGACGCGAGCGTCGGCCCCGGGCCGTACGCGGCCTTTCGGCTTTGGGTTGGCGGCCTACGCGGCCTTCTGCGCCGCGGCGGTCTCCGGGTGCTCGTCGCCGAGCGCCAGGTAGAGCTCCTCCTCCTGCGCCATGTGCAGCCGCAGGATGGCGTCCAGCCCGTAGAGCACGCGCCGGAGATCCGTGATGTCCTCCGGCCCGGGCCCCTCGGGCGGAACCTCGCGCACCAGCCGGTCCGTGAACCGGACCAGGTGGTAGATCTCGCTGTGGGTGCGGTGCAGGGCGGCCGTCATGTCGTCGCTGCCGGCGGACTGCGACAGGAGCGGGAAGACCTGCCTGTCCTCCTCCTCCTCGTGCGGGATCAGGGTGTCCACGAGGAACGAGCGGATCCAGGTGAGCTCTGCGAGGGCATCTGTCCCGGGCATCTCCCCGATGCGGTCCGCCAGCGGCCGGATCCGGGCGAGGGACGGGGCCAGCTCGCGGTGCTCCTCGCGCAGCCGGGCGGACAGCTCCGTCCAGCCGGGGACCACCACCTGGCGCTCGAGGCCGCCGCCCAGGGCACGCAGCGCGTTCAGGATCACGATGACGTCGATCGCCTCCTGGATCATCGCGCCGAAGACCGGCGGCAGAACACCCGTGGAGGCCACGAGCATCGCCACGATGGACATGCCCATGCCGGCGATCACGCTCTGCAGCGCGATGGTGCGGGAGCGGCGGGCAATCCGGATCGCCTCCGGGAGCCGGTCCAGCCGGTCAACCGTGATCACGAGGTCCGCGGCCTCCGAGGAAGCCGTGGCGCCCCGTGCGCCCATCGCCACGCCCACGTCCGCGGTGGCGAGCGCCGGCGCATCGTTGATGCCGTCGCCCACCATCACGAGGATCCCGTCGGCCTGTGCCTTCTCCTCGGACACCGCGTCCACCTTGTCAGCGGGCGTCCGCTCGGCCAGCACGGCGTCCACGCCGATGGCGGCGGCCACCATGTCCGCCACGCCGTAGTGGTCGCCGGTCACCATGACCATCCGCGCGACCCCCGCCCGCCGCAGGGAGCGGATCACGCGCGGGCTTTCCGGCCGGATGGGATCGTCAAGAACCAGGGCCCCCGCCAGCTCGCCGTCAACGGAGACGTAGACGCCCGTGGCGCCCTCCAGGCTCACGCGACGACGAACGTCGCGCGCCCACGAGGGCAGCTGCGCGGAGCCCGTGGCGAAGTCAGCGGTCCCCACGAGGACCGTGCGGCCGTCCACCTGGCCGCGGATGCCGGACCCGGCGATCTCCTCCGCGTGCTCCGGCAGGACGATCGCCACGCCCCGCTCGCGCGCGCCGCCCACGATGGACGAGGCCAGCACGTGCGGTGAGACCTGCTCCAGCGAGGCGGCGAACCGCAGCACCTGCTCCGCCGACGAGTCCGGCGAGGCCACGACGTCCGCGAGGTGCGGGCGGCCGGCGGTGAGGGTGCCGGTCTTGTCGAAGAGGAGGACGCGGGCACGGGCGATGGCCTCCAGCGCGCCGCCGCCCTTGACGATGATGCCGCGCTTCGCGGACCGGCTGATGCCCGCCACGATGGCGATGGGCGCGGCCAGCAGGAGCGGACACGGCGTGGCAACCACGAGGACCGCGAGCGCGCGCACCGGGTCCCCGGTCACGACCCATGCGATGCCGCTGATCACCAGCGTGAGCGGCACGAACAGGAGCGCGTACCGGTCCGCCAGCCGCACGAACGGCGCCTTGGAGGACTGGGCCTCCTCCACCAGGCGCACGATGCCGGCGTACGTGGAGTGCTCGGCGGTGGCCGTGGCCACGAGCTCGAACGGGCTGCCCGCATTGACCGTGCCGGAGTTCACGGCGTCGCCGGCCTCGCGGATGGCCAGCCGGGACTCGCCGGTGAGCGCGGACTCGTCCAGCGTTGCGGCGGCACCCACCACGGTGCCGTCCACCGGGACCACCTCACCGGGCTTGACCAGCAGGCGATCGCCCACGACCACCTCGGACACGGGACGATCCACCACGGTGTCCGCCTCGCGGCGATGGACGATGCGCGGGGCGCGGGACAGCAGCGCGGAGAGCTCGCGGTGGGCGCGGCCCTCGGCGAAGCGCTCAAGAGCGTCACCCGTGGCGAGCATCACGCCGATCACCGCCGCGGCCAGGGACTCGTTGAACGCGATGGCGCCCACGATCGCCAGCACGGCGATCACGTCCACGCCGGCCTCGCGCCGGACCAGGTCCGCGATGATGTTGCCCAGGAGCCAGGCGCCCACGATCGCGGACGGGACCGTCCACAGCCACCACGCGGCCGTCTCCTGGCCGGCGGCGTTCGCCACGAGGCCGAGGGCGAGGCCGCCCACGGTGAGCGGGAGGAGCACGCGTTCGGCGAGCTCGTTGAGGCGCGCGAGCAGGGAGGTCATGCGGTCATCCTGGGTTGCGGGTGGCTCGGGAGCGTGGGCGGGGA
>CAIYZX010000699.1 GCA_903930745.1 uncultured Chloroflexota bacterium
GATCCGCCACTCCCCGGGCTTCGGGTCCGCGAAGCCGTACCCCAGCGTGAACATGGTGGACGGGTCATCCACGGTGACGAGGCCGTTCTTCTCCGCGCTCAGCGTGATGACCTTGCCGGATGCGCCGCGGACCTCCGTGGCGAGGGACCGCGTGGTGTCCAGCATGGAGAACGCGGCCACGCTCACGCCGGGCTCAATGGGGATCCGAAGCTCGCTGCTCTCGCCCGGGTTCACGTGCCCGGTGAAGACGCGCGAGAACTGGGCGGGCGCCTGGTCGCCGGGGCCCGATGCCGGCGCAGGATCCGGCGCATCCGCCCAGGCCGGGTCACCCGCGGGGGTCTTGAGCCGGGGCAGCACGAACTCGTCGAACACCTCCGGCACCGCGTTGAGCGCCAGGTGGTTCTGGTCCGTGTCGGTGACGTCAATGCCGGGCAGGCTCGCCGCACTGGCGCGCGAGACCACGATGTCCGAAGGCACGTCCGCGCACGGGGACTTGAACCCCTCGATGATCGGCGTGCCCGCCAGGGCGTGGAACGGGACGCCGTGCCGCGCCGTGACCTGGGCGTTGAAGATGCCCGTGACGTACGCCGGCCGGATCTCCATGGCCGCGGGCATGTACATCCCCAGGCTCTGCGGGAGCGCGGAGCAGTCAGAGCCGCTCATGGGTGAGCCCAGCATCAGCAGCTGCGCCACGTCCCGCTCGCCCATCTCCCGGCCGATGTACGCGCGGCTCATGATCCCGCCCAGGCTGTGGCCAATGAGATCCACCACCTGCGCGCCGGTCTTGGCCTTCACCCCCGCGATGTACTCCCCGAGGATGCGGGCGTTCTGAAAGACGGTGTTGGTCTTCTGTCCCGGATCGGCGATGACGCCCGTGTTGAGGACGCCGGGCACCTGCCCGTCCCCCACCGCGAACCCGGGGATGCCGGCCTTCGCGAAGTAGCCGTCAGGGCCGAGATAGGTCGCCCAGACGAACGAGCCCGCGAGGAACCCGTGGACAAGGATCGCGGGACGCGCCGCGACATCGATGGCTGCCTGACCGAGGGCACCCGAACCGCCCGATGCCGACACCGTCCGCTGCGGCGCCGCCGTGCCATCGCTGTGCCAATGCCAGCCGAAGGCGTGGAACGGCGCGGTGGTGCAGCCGGTCTGCCCGGCGTCAACGGCGCACTCCCCCACCTTCGTCCCGTCATCGGCCAGCGCGAAGCCGATGCTCTCCTTGGATCCCGCCTTCTCCGCCAGTGTCACCCGCAGGCTGATCGTGTCGCCATCGGTGATCCTGGTGACAGCCTTGCCGTCCCGCCCGATGACCTCAACGGTCCCCGAGCCGGTCGCACCCGCCGCCGCACCACCGGTTCCCAGCACCAGGGCGCCCGCAAGCGCGGCAACCACACCACGGGATGCGCGAAAGGACGCTCGCATGGCCACGCTCCGGCTTGTAGGAATTCGGCCCGGAGCCCTGCCATCGTCCCTACACTTGCCGGGTCCAACCGTCAGATCCGGAAGCCGATGCAGTACCGCCTGGGCCGTCTCGTCATTCGCCTGCTGATCCGCCTCGTCGCGCGCGTCGAGGTGGTGGGCGCAGACTATATCCCGCCGTCCGGCGGATTCGTGGCGGTCACCAACCACGTGGGCCGGCTGGACGCTGGGCTCCCATACGTCCTCCTGGACCGGGACGACATCATCATGCTCGTCGCAGAGAAGTACCGGGAAGTCTTCGTCACCCGCTGGCTCGCTGGCGCCATGAACGGGATCTGGGTAGACCGCTTCGGCGCGGACATGACCGCGGTCCGCGCGGCCCTCCGCCGGCTCAAGGCGGGCGGCGTGATGGTGGTGGCGCCCGAGGGCACCCGATCCGTGACCGGGGCCCTCATCGAGGCCCGCTCCGGCGCGGGCTTCCTGGCCGCCAAGTCCGGCGCGCCCATCCTGCCCACGGCCCTCACCGGCTGCGAGGACTTCGCGATGAAGGCATCCCTCCGCCGCTTCCGCCGAGCCCCGGTCCTCGTGGTCTTCGGCCCCACGTTCTTCCTGGTCCCCCGCCCGGATCTCGCGGGCGAGGCCCGCCTCCACGCCTATGACGAGGAGATCATGTGCCGCATCGCGGCCCTCCTCCCGCCAGACCGCCGAGGCTTCTACGCGGAGCACCCCCGAGTCACCGAGCTCCTGGCCACCGCATAGGGAGGCGAACCGCGCATGGGCAAGGGCCGGCTTGAGGCGTTCAGCGATGGCGTGATCGCCATCATCATCACGATCATGGTCCTGGAGCTTGCGCCACCCGAGGGTTCCGGCATCGGGGACCTGCTGGCTCTCGCGCCGACCTTCTTCGCGTACATCCTGTCGTTCGCCTTCGTGGGCATCTACTGGATGAACCACCACCACCTGCTCCAGGCGGCGAAGCACGTGTCGCACGCGGTGCTGCTGGCGAACCTCGCGCTGCTGTTCTGGCTCTCGCTGGTCCCGTTCGGGACGGCGTGGATGGGCGACAGCGGGTTCGCTTCGACACCCACCGCCGTCTATGGCGCCATCCTGACGATCGCAGGCGCCGCGTACTACACGCTGGAGCGGATGCTGGTCCGCGCGCAGCCGGCGGATCACGGCCTGGGCGAGGCGCTGGCGAACCCGGCGAAGGGACGGCTGTCGCTCCTCGCGTACGGGTCATCGGTCCCGCTGGCGCTGGTCGCCCCTGTCATCTCGCTGGTGGTCTTCATCGTGATGGCGGGGGTCTGGTTCATGCCGGATCGGAAGATCGAGCGCGTTATCCTGCAGTAGCGTCCAGTCTGCGTTCCATAGCGTCCCGGTTCCGTTCCGGTTCGAGCGACCCTGTCCTTCGATGTCGCGCGCGAGGAGGCCCTGACCCATGGCGATCAACGACGAGCCCGGCAACAGCCTGGATGCCTGGGTGGCCCGCGGGGCCGAGATGGCCCAGGGGATGGCCGATGCCCGTGCCGTCGCCCGGCGACGCCGCTTCGACACCATCGCGGTCCACGGCCTGTACAACCACGTGGCGGCCGCGGCGAACCAGGGCGCGATCATCGAGCCCGCGTATCTCGCCCCCGCGCAGCACTTCCATGACAGCGGGGAGCTGGAGGCGGCCCTCGCGTACCTGATGCCCGCCTGGGGCTACTCGCGGCTGGCGAACCCGTCCACGCTCTACCTGGAGGAGACGCTGGCGCTCCTCGAGACGTACGGGACGTCGCTTGAGGCCTCGGCGCTGGTCACCGGGTCCGGCATGGCGGCCGTGCATCTCGCCACGAACGCGCTGCTGGCGGTGGATCCCTCCCAGCCCGCCGGCGCGCCGATCAACTTCGTGGCCTCCGCCAAGTGCTACGGCGGCTCGTTCATGCTGTTCCAGCGGTACGCCACGGAGCGGGGCATCGAGGTCCGGTGGATCACGGATCCCCTGGACACGGAGGCGTTCGAGCGCGCCATCGACGCCAACACGCGGTTCCTCTACGTGGAGGTCCCGTCCAACCCGGCCCTGGCCCTCGCGGACATCCCGGCGCTCGCGGACATCGCGCATGCCGCGGGCCTGCCGCTCCTCGTGGACTCCACGGTGGCCACGCCGGCCCTCCTCCGCCCGCTCTCCCTTGGTGCGGACGTGGTGATCCACAGCCTCTCGAAGGCGATCGGGTCGTCTGGCCTCGCGATCGCCGGCGCCGTCATTGCGCGCAAGGGGATCCCGGTCCGCGTTGGCTCGGATGGTCTCCGCACGGACTTCGCGATGGAGGTCAAGCTCCTGCCGTCCCGTGACCTGGGGCCGGCGCTCTCCCCGTTCTCCGCGCTGGCGCTCCTCAGTGATCTCAGGACCCTGCGAACCCGCATGGACGCCTGGTCTCGGACCGCTCTCGCGGTTGCGCGCTTCCTGGATGCGCACCCTGCGGTCAGCCACGTCTCGTACCCGGGACTCGCGGAGCACCCGGGCCATGCGATCGCGGCCCGTGACTTCCGCCTGGCCGATGGCGACGACGACGGCCACGAGGTGGCCCGCTACTCCACGCTCATGGGCTTCACGCTCGCGGGCGGGATGGAGGCGGCGCGCAGGGCCTATGACCGCCTGTCGCTGATCTTCCGCGCCACGGACCTGGGCCGCGTGAAGAGCGTGGCGGTGATCCCGTCCATCTCCACGCACCAGCAGCAGGGCGAGGCCGGCCGGGCCACGGCCCAGATCGCCCCGGGCCTGATCCGCCTGTCCATCGGCGGCGAGCACCGCGACGACCTCATCGCCGATCTCGCCCACGCCCTGGACGCCTGAATCGGAACCGCCTCCCGGGCGGGAGGCGGTTCGATGTTCCCTGCGTGGCTGGCAGCCGTCAGTCGATGAGGAAGCTCACCTGGACCGTGATCACCACGTCCTGGCTGCCGGGCATGACCGGGGTCTGCGCCCCGCCGTCCGCGCCCGCCGAGGGCGCGTAGGCCTTCTCGTACCAGATGGGCGTGGAGACGGACTCGCTCATCTGCGCGACGCCGCTGATGTGGGCGCCCACGCCGTCCGCGAGGGTCTGGGCCTTCGCCTTGGCGTCCTTCACCGCGGCCTCGCGGGCCTTGGCCTCGGCGGCGGTCCGATCCGCGATGTCGAAGGAGATCCCGTCCACGCTCGTGGCGCCGGCGATCACCGTGTCGTCGAGGACGTCGCTGACCTTGGCCAGGTCCCTGACCGTGACGGTGACCATGTTGGAGAGCTGGTAGCCGCGAATGCGGGCATTGCCGCTGGTGCTGTAGTCGTACACCGGGCCAAGGCTGATCATCCCCGTGGCGATGTCCTCGTCCTTGATGCCCAGCTTCTTGAGCGCCGCGATGACGTTGCTCATCCGCTCCGCGGCGGCCTCACGGGCCTGCTTGGCGGTCTCACGCTCCACGACCACGCCCAGGCGGACCGTGGCCATGTCCGGCGTGACCACCACCTTGCCCGATCCGCTGACGCTGATCGTGTGC
>CAIYZX010000700.1 GCA_903930745.1 uncultured Chloroflexota bacterium
GATGCATGCAACCCTGGTGACTCTAGCGGAGAGGCCACACCCGTTCCCATCCCGAACACGGAAGTTAAGCTCTCCAGCGCCGAAAATACTGAGAGGGCAGCCTTTCGGGAACATAGGTCGTCGCCAGGGTTGTTGCATTTAACGGACCAGCGCCGGGGCCGCGACCCGCCGGGCTCGGTTGAGGTCTGACGGTATCCTTGTGCCGATGTCTCGTCTGCCCATCCCCAGGTCCCTCGCCGGCCAGGCCGCTCGCCACGTGGATGATGAGATGGAGGCGACCTGCCCCTTCGCGGTGGGAGCCGAGTCCGGCGCGCGTTCAGGCGTCTCCGGTTCGGGTGTCCGCTGCGCGGCGCTGCATCCGTCCGTGCGCGTCAGGGCGGATCGGCAACGCCGGCTGTGCATGACGCCTGACCACGCCCGGTGCCAGAGCTTCCTTTCCGCGCGGGAGGAGGGCCGCGAGGACCTCGCCGATCGGACGGACGCCGGATCCTTCTGGTCCGGGCCCGCAGGCTCGCTCGTCGCACTTGAGCCGGACCGCGCACACCAGCGGGATGGCGTCACAGGCTCATCTCCTCGGGGCAGGCAGGCGCTCCTCGCCGCGCTCGTCGTCGTTGCCTTCGCCGTGCTCGCGGCTGCAAGACTGGCGGCGCCGTCCGTGACGCCATCCCGATCGCCGGGTACCGGATCGCCATCGCCGGTAGCCGCCGAGACCGCCGTGCCAAGCGCCACCGCGTCCCCGGAGGCCACTCCGTCTCCCCAGGGCTCGGTCGTTCCCTCGCCCACGCCGGTCGCCTCGGCATCGCCTGCCCGGACGGCGGCGCCGTCACCGTCGGCCCCGCCCAGGACCACCTACACGGTGCGGGCCGGGGACACGCTGTTCGGAATCGCCACGAGGTTCGGGACCACGGTCAGGGCCCTCAAGGCGGCAAACGGCCTGACGAGCAGCACCATCCACGTTGGCCAGGTGCTCAAGATCCCATGAGGGCAGGCGCGACCGGTGCCGCTAGCGCTGGCAGCCGCGGCACCAGCCGGTTGGGAATCCGCCGGCCCTGATCGAGGTGATCCTGGCGCCGCACCGGCGACAGGGCTCGCCTCCCCGGTTGTGGACCTCGAGGTGATCGCGCACCTGCTTCTCGAAGGTGGGCGGAACGCGGTCGCGCAGGATGGCGATGGCATCGGCGAGCACGGAACGCATGGCGCCGTACAACGCGTCCACCTCCTCGGAGGCAAGCGTGGAGCGTCTGCGAAACGGCGCCAGGCGGGCCTCGAACAGGATCTCGTCCGCGTAGGCGTTGCCGATGCCGGCGACGAACTCCTGGTTGCGCAGCAGGTTCTTGAGCTCGCCCGGGTGACGGCGGATCCGGTCACGCCACGCATCGATGGTCAGCGCGTCCGCGAGGGCGTCCGGCCCCATCTCACCGGGACCGCGCCCGGCCACGGGTCGCTCGAGGCCCGCTGGACGCAGGTAGACCTTGCCCATCTGGGTGGGATCCCGGTAGCGGACGGTGACCGGGGCGTCGTTGGGAGGGAGCCACCCAGCGGAGGCGGTCCACGGGGCGGCACCCGGCGTGACGATCCGCCTGGGGCCGAACACCAGCTCGAGCGCAGTGCCGGATGGTCGCCTCTCGCCGCGGCCTGCAAGCTGGAAGCGCCCGGAGAGCATGGGGTTCACGGAGACCAGGTCGCGGTCGAAGGACAGGTCGAGGAACTTGCCGACGCGTGTGATCGAGATCACACGCTGCCCGACGAGGGCGTCCAGCTCCGCGGGCGTGCCGCGGACGGCCAGGGGCATCAGCGTGAGCGCGGACTCCAGGGGGCGCCCCGCGAGTGACGCATGCAACGCGTCGGCCACAACCGCGAGATCGGGAAGCTCAGGCACGGGCGCGCATTGTATCCCGCTGGACAGGGGTGCTAGACTCGCACGGCCCCAAGGGCATGGACAGTTGAAGAGCTCAATCCCGGACGCGAAAGCACGAAGGAGCGGACCGCAGGCGATCCACCACCGATCCTCCCCCTCTTGATGACGGC
>CAIYZX010000701.1 GCA_903930745.1 uncultured Chloroflexota bacterium
GAGCGAGCCGGCAAGTCCTGAGGAGCATGCGGACGACGAGCGCAACCTGGCGCTGGCGCGGCAGCGCCTCGGCGAGACCATCGATGGGGCCGAGGCGGCCGGGGCGCTGCTCCCCGTGCACGCCGCGTTCCTCAGGGCAGCCGCCACGCCCGTGGACCTTCAGGGCTGGAGGGAGGGCTATGCCGCCGCCGCGCTGGTGCACCGCCAGCTCCACGCCAAGTACGGCGATCGAGGCATCGAGGCAGCGCTCGGTGACCTCTTCGTTGAGCGGGTCCGGGAAGCGCGTGCGCAACCGCCGGACGACCCGTCGCTGGGCCCGGAGCACTGTCCACGGCTCCAGGCGGTGATCTGGGGGCACGTCCTGGGGCTGATCCCCCGCGACGAGGCGATCCGCCAGAGCGAGCGGTACGCCACGGGCTGAGTGCCCCGCTGCCTGCTCGCCTCGGCGCGCCGCTGCCCGCCTGGCGGGCAACCCGGCCGACGCCCCGGCGATCCTGCATCTCCACGCGGGCACGATCTGCACGTTGTGCCCGGAATCGCCTGATCTGCATCCGGAAGCGGGCAGGAATGCACGTCGGCCGTGCAGGTTGCCCGCCCAGCGGGCAAGCGGGTCTCTGTGACCGGCGCCCGGGTTCCGGGGCCCGGCGCTACGGGCGGGTGACGCGGTCCAGGACCGGAAGGCGGAGGTCTGGCGGGAGGCCGCGGCCGAAGACGAGGACGCGGAACGCGCCCATGCCGCGCGGGTCCAGGAGGCGGACCAGGGCGGAGCGTAGGGCGATCGCGTCCTCCAGGCCCGCGCCGGGCCGGTGGAGGTAGGTGGTCGTGAGCGCGGTCGTGCCCGCGCGCGCGAGGAGCTCCGCCTGCGTGGTCTCACCAACGGGGTCCAGGCCACACCGGGCCGCCGAGGCGCGGACCGCCGCGAGATCCACCGTGGCGGTCAGGTCCTGCCGGCCGACGTGCCGGAACGGGTCACCGCCCACCGCGTGGCGGGCGAAGGCGCGCAGCGTGCCGGCGGGGCGGGCGGCGCCGTGGAGGCTGGCGGGCTCGGCGGCGTAGTCCACGAGGACCACCAGGCCGCGGGCGAGGCCGGCGGTCACGCGGCCCAGCCACGCGTCGATGCCCAGGCACACCTCGGTGATCTCGCCGTCCGCGAGGTGCACATCCTCGGCTTCGAGGGCCGCGGCGAGAGCCGGCGTGGTGGGTTCGGCTTCGACGTGGATGAACGCGCCGTCTTCATTGACAGTCACGAGCAGCTCGCGGAGCCCGCCCGGGCGCCCGATGACGCGGTGGACCGGCAGCGCGTCCAGGACCTCGTTGGCCGCGACCGCACCGGCCCATGGGGCATCGGCACCGGCCGCGCCGGCGTCCTCGGCGAGGCGGTCCGCGAGGCCCTCGGCGGTGAGCCTTGCCCGGAACGCCGGGAGCCGCGAGGCCTCCACCTCGTCCGGCACGTAGCGCACGGCATCGAAGAGCGGCGATCCCGTGTCCCGCAGCCCGGCCAGCAGCCCGGCGGCGAGAGCGCCCGTCCCGGCACCGGACTCCAGGATCCGGAACGGCGCGGGCGAGCCCATCGCGGCCCATGCCTCGGCCACGAGCAGGCCGATGGCGGCGCCGAAGATCGGGTGCGCCTCGGGCGCCGTGAGGAAGTCCGCACACGCGCGTCCGGGACCCGTCTCGGGCCGCCGGTAGTAGCCGTGACCGGGCTCGTAGAGCGCGCGCTCCATGAAGCGGGCGAAGGTGATGGGGCCGCGCTCGGTGATCTCGTTGCGGATGGCCGCGACGAGATCGGCATCCTCGCCAACGGACTCCGGGTCCGGCAGCGGGTCACGGACGATGGCCGGGACGAGGTATGGCTGGTCCGTCATCGGCGGCCCCCGCCCAGGACGTAGCGGACGCCCGGGCCAACCAGGCCGTGCCCGCCCATGACGATGGGCACGTGTGCCTCGGCGGCGGAGGCGGTGAGCTCGGCGAGCCACGGATCCGTGATGGCCCCGGGCAGCAGGAGGTCTGAGGCGAAGCGGTCCTCGGCCTTCGGCCACCCGGCTTCGCCGGCCCCGTAGCGATGCGCCATGAGCACCCGGGAATCCAGCACCGCGCCGTCGGACAGGGACGCGACGTGGCGCCCGAGGCTCCCCGGCCCGTCCCGCTCCACGAGGAGGCCCAGGGTGGACCGCGGCGGGCGCCGGTTGGGCCGCCCAACCACCGCGCCGATGGACGCCGTGCGCAGCCCGCGCTCCTCCACGAGGGCCCTGGTGCGGGACCGGGTGCCGCGCTCCAGCCAGCGGAGGTCCACGGACGAGAGGCGACCTGCGACCAGGACCTCCGCGCCGGGGTCCGCGGCGAGGGCGCGCAGCGCCTCGAGACGGTGGCGGACCGGCTGGGCGTTGGCGTCGGACGGGAGCGGCAGGGCCGGGCGGGGGGCGCCCTTCACGCCATCGAGGACCAGCAGATCCACGGGCGAGTCGATGTCCACGGCGAGCCTCCGCCGGGCCCGCAGGTCACGGACGGGGATCCCGGCGACCTCGGCCAGCCATCGCGGCAGACTGTTGTCCGCGTCCAGGTCCGGCAGCCTCGCGAGGACGGGTGCCGCGGCGGCGATGGCGATGACGTCCGCCGAGTACCTCACGTTCGCGAGGGCATTGGGCCCGGCCACCGGGGCCGAGGCTGCGGCCTGGACGAAGGCGCGGTAGTCGGCGGGGGTGGCCATCGGGATCGAGGCGGCGCCCAGGACCACGAGGCCCGCGTCGTCGCCCATGGGCGCTACGACATCCGTGGCGATGCGGCGGAGGCGGGCACCGAACGGTGTAGAGTCGGGCGGCTCGCTCCAGGCCAGGACCCGCGTGGCACCTGCGACCAGGAAGCCCACGAAGTGCGCATCGGCCAGTGCCGTGCGTGCCTCGTCCAGGACACGCTCCAGCGGCCCGGCATCCGGGCGGGGCTGGGGGGCGAGGACGATGACGACGACGGGCGGCATGGGCCCGAGTCTAGCGACGGAGGATCATGCGGCGTGGGTCGTGAGGGACGCGAGGCCGGGAGCGGGACGGGTGGCGCTCGACGGGTTCGGGCGTACATCGGCCTGGGCGCCAACCTGGGCAGCCCCGTGGAGACCCTGGCGTTCGCCGTCCATGCACTGTCCGGGCTGCCGGGCTGCCGGCTCGTTGGTGTCTCGCGGCTCTACGCCACGGACCCGGTGGGCGTCCTGGACCAGCCCGAGTTCCGCAACGCCTGCGTGGCGCTGGACGTGCCGGCCGGCCCCGATCCTGCGACCGGCGCCTCGGCGCTGCTCGTGGCGCTGAAGGGGATCGAGCGGGCGTTCGGGCGACAGGACCGCCGCCGATGGGGCGAGCGCGAGGTGGACCTGGACCTGCTGGTCTTCGGGCGGCATCGCGTGAACGTGGAGCGGCCGGCGGAGGGTCGCTCCGACGATCCGGCGAAGGCGCGGATGCCACTGGTGGTGCCGCACGTGGAGGCCCGGCGACGCCTCTTCGTCCTGGCGCCGCTCCGCGACCTGGCCCCGGGCCTCGTGCCGCCGGGCTGGGGCGAGACCGTGGCGACCGCCGCCGCGCGCCAGACCAAGCTCGAAGGCGCGGACGCCGCACGCCCCATCTCGCACTGGGACGGCGAGGGCTGGGCCGGCCTCCACTGACCGGCTGAGCGCGCGGTCGGCGCATCCCGACCGGTCAGCGCGAGGGTTCAGAGGCGGACGGCGGGCGGCCGATCCCGGTCGAACATGTGGACCGTGTCCACGAAGCGGACCTGCTTCGCCTGGTACGCCATCACCAGCGAGTGCGTCCGCGCCCCGCCGCCGAAGAAGCGGACCGGCTGCAGCAGGTCGCCGCCCGTGACGCCGGTCGCGGCGAAGACGAGGTGGTCGCCGGACGCCAGGTCCTCGGTCCGGTAGACGCGCGACTCGTCGGCCGTGCCCATCATCCGCACCGCGCGCTCGCGCTCCTCGTCGTTGCGGAAGCGGAACCGCGCCTGCAGCTCCCCGCCCAGGCAGCGCAGCGCGGCGGCGGTGATCACGCCCTCCGGCGCCCCGCCGATGCCCATCACCGCGTGCACGCCCGTGCCCTGGACCGCGCACGAGATCGCCGCGGAGACGTCGCCGTCGGAGATCAGCTTGATCCGCGCACCCGTGGACCGGACCTCCGCGATCAGCTCCGCGTGGCGTGGCCGGTCCAGGATGATCACCGTGATGTCCGACACGCGCCGGCGCAGCGCCTCCGCGATCCGGTGCACGTTCTCCGCGGGCGGAAGCGTGATGTCCACGCACCCGGCCGCCACCGGCCCCACGGCCAGCTTGTCCAGGTACGTGTCCGGCGCGTTCGTGAGGCCGCCGCGCTCTGACGCCGCCAGCACCGTCAACGCCCCGCCCTGGCCCGTGGCCACGAGGTTCGTCCCCTCGAGGGGGTCCACCGCGATGTCCACGCGCGCCGCCATGTCCGCGTGGTCGGCACGGCCCACCTGCTCGCCGATGTACAGCATCGGCGCCTCGTCCCGCTCGCCCTCGCCAATGACGATCGTCCCGGCGATGTCCGCCTCGTCCATCGTCTGGCGCATCGCCTCGGTGGCGGCCTGGTCCGCCTCGTCCCGCATGCCGCGGCCCATGAAGCGGGCGGACGCGATGGCCGCAGCCTCGGTGACGCGGACCATCTCGAGCGCGAGGAGCTGTTCCATCGGGGCCTCCTGGGGTCGTGGCCTGGGTCGTGGCCTCGGGGGGTTGCCTGGAGAACGGGCTGGGAGATGCGAGCCGGGATCAGTGCCGGAAGTGGCGCCGCCCCGTGAAGACCATCGCCATGTGGTGCCGGTCCGCGACCTCGATCGCCATCTCGTCGCGGATCGAGCCGCCGGGCTGGATGATCGCCGTCACGCCGGCGTTCGCCGCGATCTGGATGCCATCCGGGAACGGGAAGTAGGCATCGGACGCCATCACCGACAGCTTCGCCCGGGCACCCGCCCGCCGCAGCGCGATGTCCACCGCGGTGTTCCGCGAGGCCTGCGCCGCACCCACGCCCACCGTGGCGCCGTTGCGCGCGAGGACGATCGCGTTGGACCGCACGTGCCGCACCGCCCGCCAGGCGAAGAGCAGGTCCGTCAGCTCGCCCAGCGTGGGATTGCGCCGCGTGACCACCTGGAGCTGGTTGCGGTCGATCTCCAGGGAGTCCAGGGCCTCCACCAGGAGGCCGCCGCCCACCCGCTTGAAGTCCAGGTTGGCGATGCCGTAGTCGCGCATGCCCTCGGTTGGCGTTGGCGGGACGGACAGCAGCTCAAGGCCCGGCTTGCCGCCCAGGATCCCCATGGCCGCCTGGCTGAAACCGGGGGCGATGACGGCCTCGAAGGAGTTCGCCGCGATCTCGCGCGCCGTGGGCCCGTCCAGCTCGCGGTTGACCCCGATGATCCCCCCGAAGGAGCTCACCGGGTCCGTCTCGAGACAGCGGCGGTACGCGTCCACCAGCTCCTCGCCGGACGCGATGCCCACGGGGTCCGTGTGCTTGGCGATGACCACCGTGGGCGCCGTGTAGTCCGCCGCGATCCGGAAGGCGACATCGAGGTCCAGCAGGTTGTTGAACGAGGGCTGGTCCCCGCGCAGGAGCGAGGCGTCCGCGATGGTCCCGGACCGGTGCGTGGTCTCGCGGTAGAACGCGGCGCGCTGGTGCGGGTTCTCGCCGTACGGGAGGTCCGCCACCTTCTCCAGGACCAGCGACAGGCGCTGCGGGTGCACGTTGTTGCTGATCTGGTTGAGGTACGCGGCGATCTCCGCGTGGTACGCGGCCACGGTGGAGAAGGCGTCCGCGGCGAGACGGTAGCGGGTGTCCGCGGAGACCTGCCCGAGCGTCCGCAGCTCCTCGAGCACCAGCGGGTACTGCGCCGGGCTGGCGATGGCGACCACGCCCGCGGCGTTGCGCGCGGCGGCGCCGAGCAGCGCGGCACCGCCCACGTCGATCAGCTCGATGGCCTCGTCGATGCCGATGTGGCGGCTGCCAACCTCCGGGGCGAAGGGCTGGACGTTGACGACGACGATGTCCAGCAGGCCGATGCCGTGCTCCGCGAGCTGCGCGAGCTGCTCCGGCCGGTCACGGCGGGCGAGGATGCCGGCGTAGATGGCCGGGTGGAAGGTGCGGACCTGGCCGCCCACGAGCGGCGGGACCGCGGTGAGGTCCGAGACCGACGCGGCCTCGATGCCGTCCGCGGCGAGATGCTCGCGGGTGCCGTCCGTGGCGAAGAGCTCCACGCCCAAGCGGACGAGCTCTCGCGCGAACACGGACAGGCCATCGCGATTGGTGACCGAGAGCAGCGCTCGCACCTGCGCGGTTCCTCCTCCGGCGGTTCAAGGGGCGCATGCCTGCCTCTGCGGATGGTCGGAGCGGGACGGGCACCGATGACCGAGACGGGCGGACGCGCTGTGGCGGCGAGTATACGCCGGGGGTCACCGGCAACTTCGGGACCGGCGGACCCTTTGGGCGGGACCGGGGACCGTGGCATACTCGCGGCGCCGCGCACGCGCGCGGTTCCGAAACCTGACGTCGTACGCCTGTCGAACCGGCCACCGGCCGCCTGGAGATCGCACCTCGTGAAGATCCTTCCCTGGGAGTACAACTTCCAAGCGTTCACCGCGGAGAACTTCCCGGATCTCCACCTGCCCGTCCTGGTCGCGTCGCTGCTGATGCTCGTGATCACGATCGTGGTCTACAACGTGCGCACCAAGCAGCTCCACCGCCACGCCATCTACTGCCAGATGTACGAGTGGCTGATGTGGACGGGCGTGATCACGTTCAGCCTGGAGATCGTCTACTGGATCTTCCGGTTCGACTTCATCATGGTCTGGGGCACGCTCGTCATCGGGCTCGCCACCATGGTCTGGACCCGGTTCCGCCGCTTCCCGCCGTACTTCGCGGCGTACGAGCGCCAGCTGGCGAAGCAGCGCTACTTCTCGCGCCAGCGCTTCACCCACCCGGAGTCCACGATCCGCGCCAAGTCCTCGCGCCGGCGCCGCCGCCGCTAGGCACCACCGGAGGCGCCCGTGCCCATCGACGTCCGCAGGTTCGGCGTCGGGCACCGGCGCCCTGACGGCCCGCCCGGGACCACGGGCATCGAGGGCGTCGTGGTCACCAGCAATGCCTCCGGGTCCATCTCGGAGCTCGCGTTCGCGCGCGCCGCTCGCCTCACCCCGCATGCCAATGCACGAGACGCCTGGTTCCTCGTCATCGAGGGCGGCGGCTGGGTTGGCGTGGGCGACGAGCGGCTGCGTGTCTCCGCGGGTGACGCCGTGGCCTGGCCCGCGGACGTGATCCACGCCGCCTGGACGGACGGGTCGCCGATGCGTGCGATCGTCGTGGAGCAGGCGGGGCCGGTGATCGCGCTGCCGGGCGTCATCGAGGGATCGGCCACGCTCCTGGGCGAGGGTTCCGGCGCCGGCCCGGCGTCTCGTGGCCAGGGACGCCTCCGCCCGAAGCCGTTTGATCCGCGGGCCCCGCGGCGCGGCGATGACCCGGTGGCCGGCGAGCCGGACTGACGGCCCCGGCGCGTTCGGCCCCGGCGCGTTCGGCCCCGGCGCGTTCGGCCCGGTCCCGCACCAACCTCGCGTCCTACGGCAGCTCGCGGCCCAGCCAGGCCCCCAGGCCGCCCAGCACCCGGGCGGTCATTCCCCAGACCCTGAGCCCATCCACGGGGTAGGCGGCGTACCGGATCCCGTGACCGCGGATCTCCCGCTCCACGTGGACCAGGGGTGCGCCCGGCAGGAACGCCGCGAGCTGCGGCAGGAGGATCGCAGCCACCTCGGACGGCTGCGGGGCAAGCGCGGGCACGCGATCGGCCAGGGCGACCACCGGCGTCACGTGGAAGCCGGAGACCGGGATCCAGTGCGCGGGAAGCGTGCCCAGCACCGTGACCCCGGCGGCTTCGGCGTCCAGGCCCACCTCCTCGGCCGCCTCGCGGAGCGCCGTGGCGGCGAGATCCGCGTCGGACGTCTCCGCCCGCCCGCCCGGGAACGAGACCTCGCCGCTGTGGTGGCCCCCGCGGTCCGCCCGCTCCGTCAGGACCAGGCGCGCCACGCCGTCCGGGTCCGGGTAGACGAGGACCAGGACGGCGGCCGGGCGCGCATCCGCAAGGTCCGTGCCCCAGCCGGGACGCGGCCGTGGGAGCCCCGTGGCCGTGAAGATGGGCAGCAGCTCGGCCGGACCCTCGGGCAGCTCCGCGGGGAGCTCGCGCAGGCGGTGGACGGCCGCGTCGAACAACATCGGCCGGAGGGGCCTACGCCACCGAGCGCGCCGCGCGCACGATCGCCTCCACCGTGCGGTCGATGTCCGCCTCCGTGGTGGACCAGTTGGACACGGACGCCCGCATCACGGTCAGCCCGTGCCACTGGGAGCCGCTCATCCAGGCGGTGCCATCGGCCTGGACCGCGCGGACCACGGCGCGCGTGCGCTCGTCGCCATCGGCATCGGACCCGCTCGCCGTGGGGAAGCGAAGGAGCACCTGGTTGAAGACCACGTCGTTGAGGACCTGCGCCCGGGCAACACCCCACGCGGCGCGAACGCCTGCCGCCAGCCGCTGGGCCAACGCCACCTGCCGGTCCATCATCTCGGCCACGCCGTTGCGGCCAAGCTGCCGGAGCGCCGCCCAGGCCGCGAACCCGCGCGCCCGGCGCGAGTACTCCGGGACCCAGCGGAACTCGTCCCGCTCCACGTCGCCGTACGCGATGTACGCCGCCGCCTGGGGGGAGAGCGCCGCCGTGTGCGCGTCGCGGTTGCGCACGAACGCGATGCCGGAGTCGTACGGGACGTTGAGCGCCTTGTGGCCGTCCGTGGCCCAGGAGTCCGCGAGGCCCAGCCCGGCGACCAGGTGCCGGAGGCGCGGGGAGGCTGCCGCCCAGAGCCCGAACGCGCCGTCCACGTGGATCCACGCGTTGGGCCGTCGGCGGCGGATCATCGGGATGGCGTCCGCGATGGGATCGAAGGCGCCCGTGTTCACGTTGCCCGCCTGGAGCGCCACGATGAGCGGCCCCTCGGCCTTCTCCAGGCACTCCGCGAGCGACTGCAGCTCGATGCGCCCCTGCCGGTCCGTCTCCACCTTGACCAGGCGCCCGCGGCCGATGCCCAGGTACTGCAGCGCCGTGGGGAGCGTCGCGTGGACCTCCGCGGAGACGATGACGGTGATGCGGGGCGCATCCGCGAGGCCGTCCTCCTCCACGTTGTGGCCTGCGCGGCGCAGGACCTCGTGGCGGGCGGCGGCGAGGCACGTGAAATGCGCCATCTGGCAGCCGGTCGTGAAGCCGAAGCCGGTGTCCTCCGGGAGCCCGAAGAGGTCCAGCAGCCAGGCGCCAACCACCTCCTCCACCACGGACGCGGCGGGGCCCGCGGCGTAGATGCCGGCGTTCTGGTCCCAGGTGGCGGTCAGCCAGTCTGCCGCGAGCGCCGCGGGCAGCGAGCCGCCGATGACGAAGCCGAAGTAGCGCGGCCCCGGCATCCCGATGAGCCCGGGCTCTGCGGCGGCGACCAGCTGGGCGACCACCTCGTCCGCCGCGGTTGGCTGATCCGCGAGCGGAGCGCCGAACCCTGCGAGCAGCTGGGCCCGGGTTGCCGACTCCCGCACGGGACGCTCACCCACGCCGGCGAGCCAGGACGCCGCCGTCTCGGCGGTCTGGCGCAGGAGGTCCGCGGTGGCGGGGTCCGCGTGGGCGCTGGAGGGTTCGGCGGGGGTCTGGGCGTGGGGCGGGTTGGGACGCGGGTCGTTGCTCATGGCGCGTATCTCACCAGACCTCGCCGGCATTGTCACCGCGCCGTTCGACGCAGCGCGCCGGCGGCTCGCTAGTTGACCAGCGGGCCGCCCTTGTCGTCATCGCCGCGGGGCTTCCGCGGCGGATCAAGCGGGGGCAGGTCGAAGGCGGAGCGGGCGTCGTCGGCCCCGGTGCCCACACCCGCGCCCACGGGGGAGCCGGCGGCCCGCGCGTCCCGCCGATCGGACGCCTCCACGGCGACCGTGGACGAGGCGGACGAGAAGACCAGCGTCCCGCCAACCGGGTCCGCGTCCGCGGTGACCACGTCGCCCGGCCGGAACGTCCCGGCGAGCAGCGCCCGTGCGAACGGGTTCTCCACCAGGCGCTGGATGGTCCGCTTGAGCGGCCGCGCCCCGAACGCCGGGTCATGGCCCTCCCGCGCGATCAGCGCCCGCGCCGCGGGGGTGAGCTCCAGCGTCAGGTCGTTGGACGCCACGCGCCGCGCGAGATCCGCGACCAGCAGCTCCACGATGGCGCCGAGATCCGCGTCCGTCAGCGAGTGGAAGACGATGACCTCGTCGATCCGGTTGAGGAACTCCGGTCGGAACGAGCCGCGCAGGGCATCGGTCACCTGGCGCTTCATCGCCTCGTAGGCCTCGCCGTCCGGCCTGCCCGCGAAGGCCCCGATCTGCGTGGAGCCGATGTTGGACGTCATGATCACCACGGTGTTCTTGAAGTCCACCGTGCGCCCCTGCGAATCCGTCAGGCGCCCGTCGTCCAGGACCTGGAGCAGGACGTTGAACACGTCCGGGTGCGCCTTCTCGATC
>CAIYZX010000702.1 GCA_903930745.1 uncultured Chloroflexota bacterium
GCAGGAGCTGCGCAACGCGCTGGACCAGGTCCGGCGTGAGCTCGTGCAGCGGTATGACTTCAAGGGCGCCAAGGTGGACATCGAGCACGAGAAGGACAAGCTCGTGCTGATCACGGACAGCGACATGCGGGCCCGCGCCGTACGCGACCTCATCGAGTCCAAGGCGGTCCGGCGCAACCTCTCGCTGAAGATCTTCGAGTGGGGCGACGTCAAGCCCGCGGGCGGCAACCTTGTCCGCCAGGAGATCACGCTGCGGCGGGGCCTCCCGGAGGAGCTTGCCAAGAGGCTGGTGAAGCGCATCCGGGACGAGTTTCCGAAGATCCAGCCGCGGATCCAGGGTGACGCCGTGCGCGTCGCAGGCAAGAGCAAGGACGACCTGCAGCGCGTGATCGCGATGCTGCGCGAGCTGGACGAGGCCGTGCCCCTCCAGTTCGAGAACTACCGCTAGGAGACCCAGATGCCCGGCGCAGGCGCCGCCCGAACCGTCATGATCATCGTCGCGGTCCTCGTTGTCGCAGCCATGCTCCTGGGCATGCTGGCCAGCGCGTACACCGCCGTTCCGCAGTAGGCTCCCGCAAGCACATCCATCGCAGGCACCGGCCCCGGGCGGACCGCCGCCCTGGCCGGACTCAGGAGGTCGCCATGCACCCCGAGTCCAGCGAGACGACGCCCGAGCCCGAGATCGAGACCACTCCCGCAACAGACATGGACGAGGTGCCCGCGGCGGTGGCCGCACAGGACCTCGAGGATGCACCGGCCGCTGATGATGCCGCCGCAGATGCGGATCACGGCGATGCCACCGCCGCCCCCGAGCCCGAGCACGAGACCGAGCCGGAGCCGGAGCCGGAGGTTGAGCCCGCCGCTCCTGCAACCGTCGCGGAGCTGCTGGCCGCCACCCTGCGCGCCGCGGGTGTCCGCATGGCCTTCACGGTCCCGGGCGAGAGCTTCCTGCCCGTGCTGGACGCGCTCGTCGCCGCGGGCATCCGCGTTGTGGCCACCCGGCACGAGGGTGCCGCCGCCTTCGCCGCCGAGGCGCACGGCCAGCTGACCGGCCGTCCTGCGGTCTGCCTCGGCACCCGCGCCGTGGGCGCCGCGAACCTCGCGATCGGCGTCCACACCGCCTACGCGGACTCCACGCCCATGTTCGTCATCGTTGGGCAGGTTGACCGGGGCCTGCGCGGCCGCGAGGCCTTCCAGGAGGTGGATCTCCCGGGGACCATCGGCGCGCTCGCGAAGTGGTCCGCGACCATCGAGGACGGCGCATCGGCCGCCGCCACCCTGGACACCGCGGTCCACCAGGCGCTCGATGGCCGCCCCGGCCCCGTGCTGCTGGCGATCCCGGAGGACGTCTGCGACCTGCCGATCCCGGATGGCACGAAGGCCCCCGTGGTGCGCCCGCACCCCGAGGCGCCGTCCGCCGCGGACGTCCGTGCAGCGCTGCACTTCCTCGCCGGCGCGGAGCGCCCGGTCATCCTCGCGGGGGCCGGCGTGCTGCGCGCCCGCTGCTCCAAC
>CAIYZX010000703.1 GCA_903930745.1 uncultured Chloroflexota bacterium
ACCTGCTCGTCGCCCGCGAGGCACTCCGGGCAGACGCCGCACGCGCAGACGAAGGGTGCCGTCACCCGGTCCCCCACCGCCCAGCCGCCGACATTGGCGCCCACGGCGGCGATGCGCCCGGCGAACTCGTGGCCGGGGACGTGCGGCAGGCGGATGTCCGGGTCGTGGCCCATCCAGCCGTGCCAGTCCGAGCGGCAGAGTCCCGTGGCCTCCACCGTGACGACCACGCCGTCCGGCGGACACGCGGGCTCCGGGATCTCGCGGATGGAGATGGGTCCACCGGACTGCTCGAAGGAGACGGCGCGCATGTGGTCCTCGCGTCAGCCGGCGGGCCGGAACCCGAAGGCGGGTGGCAACGAAGAACGGCTGGCGAGCCCGCTGGGATTCGAACCCAGGACCAAGGGATTAAAAGTCCCCTGCTCTGCCGCTGAGCTACGGGCCCGTCCGTGTGACTGTACCGGCCGGGATCACGCCCGGCGCGGACGCGAGCGCCGGACGCTGCGGCCCGGCGCCTGCAGGTGATCAGGGCAGCAGCGACTCGTTCACGAGCTGGTCGATGGTGACCGGGTTCGGCACGAGACCCAGCGAGGACATGAAGTCCAGCGACTGCTGCCAGCCGTCCCGGTCGATCGTCCCGAACGAGGTGCCCGTGCGCGTGTTCTTCCATTGCGCGATCGTGGCCTCCAGGATCTGCAGCTGCAGCGCCTGGTCCTGCGCGAGGTCTGGCACGACGGCGAACGTGGCGTCGAGACCCTTCTGCGGGTCCGCGGCGATCTCGCCCATCGCGCGCAGCGTGGCCGCGGTGAACGCCGCGAGCGCATCGCCCTTCGCGGCCAGCGTCGCGGTGCCCGTCACGAGGCCCGGCCCGGGCAGCGGCACGATGGAGTCCACCGTCAGCACCACCGTGGCGATGCCGGCGTTCTGCAGCTGGATGGGCTCGTTGTTCGCGAAGCCCGTCGCGGCGTCCACGGCGCCCTGCTGGAGCGCGGCGGCCTGGCCGTAGTCCGGGAACTCGACGATCGTCACGTCGTCGGGCGTGAGCGACGCGGAGCCCAGCAGCGCCTGGAGCATGATCCAGGACGAGCCGTACCGGCCCGGGATGCCGATGCGCTTGCCGCGCAGATCGGCGGGCGTGGCGATGCCGGCATCGGCCTTCGCGATCAGCACGGACGGGAACTGCCCGTACAGCGTGGACGTGTAGACCACCGGGATGCCCTGGCTGACCGCGGGAATGACGGATGTGCCGTCGCCGGAGCCGATGTCCACGGCGCCCTGGCCCAGGAGCGTGATGAGATCGGGATCGATCTTGTTCTGGAGCGTGACATCCAGCCCGGCGTCCGTGTAGTAGCCCGCCTGGTCCGCGAGGTAGAACTGCGCGAACTGCACGCTGGGGATGTAGCCCAGGCCGACCGTGAGCGGCACAAGGGCGGGGGTTGGCGTGGGCGCCTCCGTGGCCGGAACGGCGGACTCCGGCCCCGGGAGGCTGGCCACGGGCGTGCCCGCGGGCGTGGGGCTGCCGCCCGTGCCCCCGGACCCGCCGCAGCCGGCGGCGACGAGGAGCGGGACGAGGAGCGCGAGACCGGCGAGGGACCGGCGCTTCGACGTGGACACGGGCGAGACCTCCTTGGGGAGCACGAGACGGGAGCGGCGCGAGGGGCTCACCGCTCGCCAACCAGGCGGCGCTCGATGAGCAGCATGACGAGATAGAGCGCCACGCCAACCATGGCGAGCGTGGCGAGGGTCGCGAACATGAGGGGGATGTCGAACATGGACCCGCGGGCCATGTTGATGAGGACGCCGAGGCCCTTCTCCCCGCCGGCCCACTCGGCGACGATCGCGCCGATGACCGCGAGCGTGATGCCCACGCGCATGCCGCCGAGGATCGCGGGGAGCGCCGCGGGAACCTCCACGCGGACGATGGTCTGCCAGCCGCTGGCGCGGAACGAGCGCGCCATCTCCAGCAGGCGAGGATCAACGGATCGCACGCCCACCATGGTGGCCACGGTGACGGGGAAGAAGACGATGAGCGTGGTGATCACGAGCTTGGAGACCAGCCCCGTGCCGAACCAGAGCGCGATGAGCGGCGCCAGCGCCAGGATGGGCGTCGCCTGCGCGGCCACGAGGTACGGCGAGAGGAGCCGCTCCGCGAGGCGGGAGCGGGCGAGCAGGATCCCGGTGACCAGTGCGATGAGCGCGCCGAGGCCGAAGCCCAGCAGGATCTCCACGAGGGTGACCTGCACGTGTGGCCACATCGTCCCCTGCGCCCAGGCCTGCACGAAGCGCTCCGCCACGGTCAGCGGTCCCGGCAGCACGAACGGCGGGAAGCCGCTCACGTAGACCACCAGCTGCCAGGCCACGACGAAGACGGTCAGCGAGAGCGCCACGGGCCAGAGGGAGAGCAGGCGCCTCATGCCTCGTCCTCCGGGCGGAACGGATCGAACCAGGCCGGCGTGCCGGGATCCGTGTCGGGGTGGAGGACGCGGGCCGGTGCAGCACCGGGGGCGGCATGGCCCGGCTTGGACGGTGCCACGGATGCCGTGCGGTCCTCGCCCATCGCGATCCGGTCGTCGGTGGTGTCCACGAGGTGCCTGCGGACCTCGGCCGCCACGTGGCTCACGAACGCGGAGTCAAGGTCCGCGGCGCGGCGGGGGCGCGGCAGCTCCACGGGGATCTCGGCCACCACGTGCCCGGGGCGGGGCGACATCACCACCACCCGGTCCGCGAGGAAGACCGCCTCCGGGATGCTGTGCGTCACGATGACGATGGTGGTGCCGGTGCGCTCCCAGAGCCGCAGGAGCTCCGCATTGAACCGCTCCCGGGTGAGCGCGTCCAGGGCGCTGAACGGCTCGTCCATCAGCAGGACGCGGGGCTCCAGGGCGAGGGCGCGGGCGATCGCAACCCGCTGGCGCGTGCCGCCGGAGAGCGTTGAGGGCTTCGCCTTTGCGAACTCCCGCAGGCCCACGAGGCCCAGCAGGTCCGAGGACCTCGCCTCCTGGCGCTCCCTGGACCAGCCGGCGAGCTCCATGGGGAAGCGCACGTTCTGCTCCGCCGTCCGCCAGGCGAGCAGGCGGGCCTCCTGGAAGACGAGACCCATGCGCGGATCCGGGCCGGTGACCGGCGTCCCGTCGATGGACACGGACCCCTCGTCCGCCCCGATGAGCCCGCCCAGGACGCGCAGCAGCGTGCTCTTGCCGCAGCCGTTGGGGCCGATGAGCGCGATCACCTCGCCCGGGCGGACGTCCAGCGCCACCTTGTCCAGGACGTGGACGGTCCTGCTGCCAGTGAACGTGAGGGAGACGTCCGAGATGCGGATGCCGGCGCCGCCCGAGGGCACGGGCCCCGCAGCGCCAGGCATCGTCATCGCAACCTCCGTCGTCCACAGCCGGGCACGACGGGGCAGGACGGGCCAGGGCTGCACGCCCGAGGGGCGCGCGGACACGACCCAAGCCCTCTCTCATCCGGACTGTACCGTCGGCTCCGGCTCGCGAGACACCGTCTCGCCCCGGATCTGCCGCACGTCGCGGACCCTGCCGCGCCGCCGCTCGTGGGCTCGCCCCGCTGCTGCGGGGACCACCACCGGTCGGGAGTTGCACCCTGCCCCGAAGGCTCTGGGGTGAATCTACCACCGCCTCACGGGAGGCGACCCGGAGGAGGCCGCTTCACCGGATGGTGTGCCCGGTGGACGGCTCAGGGGCTGACGTCGTAGAGCGCGAGGACGGCGAAGTCGTCTGCCGAGAGCTTCTCCATCGCCGTGTACAGCGCGCGGAACCCGCCGCACGCGTCCGCATCGGGCACCTCGCTCGAGCCATACAGCTGCTCCAGCTGGGCGTACTCGGCATCGGACATCAGGCTGACGGTGGCCTGGAGCACACGGTCGGATTCCGAGCCCGGCACTGTGCGTGCCGCCGGCGCGCCGGTCGCGGCGGCCTCAAGCGCCTGGATGTTGATGTCGTACCAGCGGGCGACGGACGCCTGGTCAAGGGTGCCCACCGCGGCGAGCAGCGCGTCCTGGTCCTGCTCCCC
>CAIYZX010000704.1 GCA_903930745.1 uncultured Chloroflexota bacterium
CATGGGCCCCGGGGCGTACCCGCGGGCCCGCCGCACCACGCTCTCGCGCCTCGCCACCACGCGCGTCACCGAGTCGTCGTAGCGCGCCCGGATCTCGCGGTCGTGGGAGAGGAACGCGTCCGCGAGCCCTGCGAGGCGGGTCCGGGCGTCCTCGTCGTCCGTGGCCAGGGGCTCATCCGTGAGGTTGCCGGACGTGAGGACGATCGGCCGGCCAAGCGCCTCGAGGAGCAGGTGGTGCAACGGCGTGTACGGGAGGAAGACGCCCAGCCGACGGTTGCCGTTGGCCACGGATGGGGCCAGGACATGACGGGCGGCCGGCCGGGCGACGAGCAGCACGATCGGCCGGGCCGGGCCTTCCAGCAGCTCCTGCTCCAGGCTGCCCACGCGGCAGAGCACCTGGGCGGCGGCGAGATCCGGGGCCATGACCGCGAACGGCTTGGCCCAGCGGCGCTTGCGGTCCCGGAGCGTGCGGACCGCGGCCTCGCTGGTGGCGTCACAGGCAAGGTGGTAGCCGCCCAGGCCCTTCACCGCCACGACCGCACCTGCGCGCAGCGCGGCCACCGCCGCCCCCAGCGCCGCCTCGCGCACCGCCGTGGCCGCAGGGGCCTCCGTGGGCCGCCACGCGAGCTGCGGGCCACACTGCGGGCAGGCCACCGGCTCCGCGTGGAAGCGCCGGTTCGCCGGGTCGCGGTACTCGGCCTCGCAGGGGCCGCACAGCGGGAAGGCGCGCATCGTGGTCTGCGCCCGGTCGTACGGCAGCTCGTCGATGATCGTGGCACGCGGACCGCAGTTGGTGCAGTTGATGAACGGGTAGCGGTGGCGCCGGTCCGCCGGGTCCCGCAGCTCGCGGAGGCAGTCCTCGCAGGTGGCGATGTCCGGCGGGAAGAGGCGGTCCGCGGCGGCGGCCACCACGCTCTCGTCGATCACGAACGGGCGCGGCAGGTCCCCGGGCGCAAGCGCGTCCGGGCCGTCGCCGGTGAGGACCACCACGCGCTCCACGCGCGCCCGCGGCGGCGCGTCCGTGCTCAGGCGGCGGGCGAAGGCGTCCAGGACCTGCGGCGGACCCGCGACCTCGATCTCCACGCGGCCGGCGGCATTGCGCACACGGCCCGCGAGGCCAAGCTCCGTGGCCAGGCGCCAGACGAACGGCCGGAATCCCACGCCCTGGACCACGCCCTCCACGAGGAGCGAGCGAGCGGTAGGTGGGTCGCCGGAGGCGGGGACGCCGCCGTCCGGGTGAACGGGTGCTGCCATGGTCGTACAGGTTGCGGTGAGCCGCGCCGCGGGCTCGCCTGCCGAATGGCCCGAAACTGCCAACCGACGGCCGGACCCGCGCGGCAACCCGGGCGGATCAGTCGAGGATGTTGTGCTCCATCGCGTACCGCGTCAGGTCCGCGTTGCGCTGCATGCCCAGCTTCTCCAGGACGCGGGCGCGGTACGTGGAGATGCTCTTGACGGACAGTCCAAGCGTGTCTGCGATCTCGCTGGAACCCTCGCCCCTGGCCAGGCGCTGGAAGACCTCGAACTCCCGCCGGGACAGCCGCTCGTGCGGCAGGCCGGAGGGCCCGTCGAGGAGGCGCTCCGCGAGCAGCTCGGCCACGGTCTCGGACAGGTAGCGCCTGCCACCGGCCACCGCCCGGATGGCCACCGCGAGCTCCTCCGGCGGACAACCCTTGCCGAGGAAGCCCGCAGCCCCGGCGCCCAGCACGCGCAGCGCGTACTGCTCCTCTCGGTGCATCGAGAAGACGAGAATGCGCAGGCGAGGCCGGAGGTCGTGCAGCTCCGCGACGAACTCCACGCCGCCGCCCGGCATCGCCAGGTCCAGCACGCAGACGTCGGCGTCTGCGGTCAGGGCAAGCCGCCGCGCGTCCGAGGCGTCGGTTCCCTCGCCGGCGAGGACGAAGTCCGGCACGTCCGCGATGATGCGGGTCACGCCCTGGCGCACGACCGCGTGATCGTCGACGACGAACAGGCGGATCACCGGGCGGAGCCCGCTGTCGCGCCGGTGCTGCCAGGTCGTCCCGCTCGCCGCTTCACGGGTGCAAGTGTACGCACGCCCGGCCACCGTGCACCCCCGCTGGACGTGGGGGTCCGCCGGGCGCCGCAGACGCGCGGCCCGGTCCGCTGTCAGAGGGAGGTGCCAATCCTCGACATCGTCCCCGAGATGGCGCCGCCGATGAAGATGAGGGCGACGATCGCCGTGATGGCGACCAGCGACAGGATCAGGGCGTACTCGGCGAGACCCTGGCCGTGCTCGCCGCTCGCGCGCCCGGGGGTGAGCTCCACCTTGAGCCCTTCGGCATCGTGCATGGCGGTGGTCCTCGCACAACTGGCATCCGGCCAGGGGCATGGCCGGGTCATCCGCTCCATCATGAGCCGGGCACGACGAGGATGGCGTAGGAGCTGGAGGCGATCTGGTGGCGGACTCGCCCGTGACGCCGTAGGGCTTGCCCTGCAGGTGGCACCTCGCGGGGTCGTCAGCCCTGCAGGGCGATCCCCGGTCAGGGCTGGAGGCTCACCGGGATGCCGGCCAGGAGCGCGAGCGCCGCGAGGGCAAGAACGATCAGCACGATCGCGAGACGACGCTCAAGGGAAAGACCACGGGGCGGGCGGGATGTTCCGTGCACTCGAGCGCACCAAGTCCCTGCGCGGCCCCGAAAGCAAAGAGGCCCCGACGCGGCGACAGGGTGCAGGGAGTACCCGTCCCACAACCTGTTCTCGGCGCCGCGTCGGGGTCACGATATCGAGCCCCGGGGGGGAGGAAGGCTCGTTATCGCGTCGGTCCCCAACCTGTCGGTGGGGGTCGCAAGCGGAACTATGGATTCCCGCTGCGTCCCGCTCTATCGGCGGTCACCGCATTGACGCCGGGGATCACTGCACCCGGCGTGTCGGACCTGTCCTACGTGGATCAGTCCAGCAGATCGTGCTCCAGGGCGTAGCGGGTCAGGTCCGCGTTCCGCGCGACGTGGAGCTTCTCCAGGACGCGGGCGCGGTACGTGCTCACGCTCTTCACGGAGAGGCCCAGGGCCTCCGCGATCTCGCCGGAGCTCTCGCCGCCGGCCAGGCGCCGGAAGACCTCGTACTCGCGGTTGGAGAGGCGCTCGTGCGGGCGCTCCACCGGGCCGTCGATGACGTAGGTGGCCAGGACCTCCGCGACCGTCTCGCTGATGTAGCGCCGGCCATCTGCGACCGTGCGGATGGCGTCGATCAGCTCCTGGGGCGGGCAGCCCTTGCCGAGGTAGCCGGAGGCGCCCGCGGACAGGCACCGGACCGCGTACTGCTGCTCCGGGTGCATGGAGTAGACCAGCAGCCGCAGCTCCGGGCGCAGCTCGTGGAGACGCGCCACGAGATCCAGGCCGCCGCCGGGCATCTGGAGGTCGATCAGGGCGACGCCGGGCCGGAGGCCCTGGAGGATGAGACCCACCAGCTCGTCACCGGAGGAGGCCGCCCCCACAACGGTCAGGTCTGGTGCCTCGGTCAGGATGCGGACGACGCCTTCACGCACGACAGCGTGGTCATCCGCGACCGCGATGGTGATGCTCACGAACGGTACTCCGGGGTCGTGGCGCAAGGGGAGCCGGATGCGGTGTCGACGCGAAGACGATCCGGCATGGGGCTCCGAGCAGTGCCAGCAGGTTCCATTGACAACACGCGGGTGGGACGCCCCGACCCTCTCCGTAGCCGGGGAGTGCAGCAAGAATGCCGGTGAGGCGCGGCTCCACGTATCGGATTTACGGCACCCGGCGTGTAGGACAAGAGGAAGGTCCTCGACCACGCGCCGAATGGTGCGCACGATAGCGCGCTCGCGATCCGCTCGCACGGCGCCGATGACGCCCGGCCGACGGCCTGGCGTGACCTGCCGGGCTGGAGCGTGCTGCTGGGCGGATCGGCACTCCTCCTGTCAGCCGTACGCCGGCATGGCTCCGGATCGACCACACGGGACCTCCTCCCTTCCTCGCGGCCCTGCCCGCTTGGCCGACACGTCCCACGGCGACACGACAATCCGCCATGGCGGATTGCAGCGGGAGCGCTGTACTGTGGCGGTGCACCCACCCGGAGACGCCAAGTGGACCACACCTCCGCCCTCAGCCGCCCTGTTCCGGGCATGCTCGCCGCGCTGCTGGTGGCGTGGTGCCTCGTGCTGGCGGTCGCCCCGGCGACCGTCGTGGCGGCGGGTCCCGTGACCGTGACCGGAACCGTGGCGATGCCGGATGGGACGCCCGTCGTGGGCGCGCACGTGGGCATCGGCGTGGTGGATGGAGACACGGCCGTGGCTGCGGTGACCGGCGACGACGGGTCCTTCACGGCGGAGATCGAGGCGTACCCAGGTGACGTGCTCCAGGTGAGCGCGACGTCTTCGACGGGCGACACCTGGTTCGACGAGAACGGCTGCAAGCACACCGACATCCCCGCGGGATCCGCGGAGCGAACCCTGGGCGACGGGCGGTCGGTGGCGATCGACATCGCCTTGGACCAGGTCCTGAGGCTTGCCGTCTGCAGTGAGACGGCCACGCCCGGGCCCACGCCGCCCGCCACGGACACGGTGGGCACACCCGCGCCGCCGGCGCCGGACGGGACCGACATCGGGCTGGCGCTGCTGGGGTTGTTCGGGCTGGTGGGGGTTGCCGCGCTCGTCCGCAGCGCCGGCATCGTGCCCGTGCCGGTCAGGGTCCGCCGGCGCCGCTAGGCTCCGGGTACGCGGGCCGTCGCCGTCCCGCGTCATCCCGCGAGGAGCGCCTCCACCTCTGCCCTCGTGGGCTGGTCTCGTGCCCCTCCGTTCCTCGCCACCTTGAGAGCTCCCGTGGCGTTGCCCCAGCGGAGCGCGTCGGCCATCGGCAACCCTGCGACCAGTGCCGCCACGAGCCCCGCGTCGAAGGCGTCACCGGCGCCCACCGTGGAGCGGACCTCCACCGGGAAGCCCGGCGCGTGGACGATCGTCCCGTCCGGCAGTGCGGCGAACGCGCCGCCCGCGCCCAGCCTGCCGATCACCGTGCGTCCGGAGCCAGGGCGCGCCAGCGCAAGGGCGGCAGCGTGCGGGTCACCCGCCGGCGTCACCGGCAGCCCCAGGGCTCGAGCCAGCGGCACCAGCTCCTCCGCGGCGCTGCCCAGCACCACCGACGCCTCGTGGACTGCCGCCTCCACCACGGCGCGCACCTCGTCCGAGAGCCCCCAGACCTCGATCCGCAGGTTGAGGTCCAGGCTGCTGGGCACACCTGCCGCGCGGGCGATGCGGAGAGCGGCCAGGACCGCGTCGCGGACCGGCGGGTGGCGCAGGCACATCCCCGTGGTGTGCAGCCAGGCCGCACCCTCCACGAGTGCCGGGTCCACGTCGCCCGCACGCAGGTGCCGCAGCGCGCCCATGTCCCCGGGCCAGACCACGAGGTAGCGCTCGCCGTCCGGCTCCACCATGGCGATGACCTGGCAGGTGGGGGCCGCATCGCTGACGACCAGGCCCCGGAGGCCAACGCCCGCCGACGCCAGCTCCGCGGCAAGGTGTCGCCCGAAGCCGTCGTCACCGATGGCGCCCGCGAACTCCACCGGCACGCCCAGCCGCCCCAGGGCCGCCGCAGTGTTCCCGGCCGTTCCGCCGCCGAAGAGGCGCGGCTCCGGGACCGTTCGCTCGCCGGTCGGCACCGTGCGGTCCGGGATCCCCAGGACGAGGTCGGCGTTGAGATCGCCCATCACGAGGACCGGGCGCGCGACGGTGGCCTCCCAGCGTGGCTTCATCCGTTGTCCGGCGTGGCTGCACGGGCCGCCGCCACGAACGCCCCCACGCGGTCCAGGTCCTTTCGGAACGTGCCGTCCGGGAGGAGCCGGTTGGTGTGCGTGAGCGAGTCCACGCCCCACGGCCCCACGGCCTCGATCGCCGCGGCCACGTTCTCCGGGGAGAGGCCGCCCGCGAGGATCACCGGGACGTCCACGGCCTCCACGATCGCGCGGCTCACGGACCAGTCGTGCGTCATCCCGGATGCGCCAACGCCCGGGATGTGCGGCGCCTGCGTGTCCAGGATCAGGTAGTCCGCCACCTTCGCGTACGCGCGCGCCTCCGCGACGCTCCCCGGACCCGTCACGGACACCGCCTGCATCACCGGGAGGTCCGCCGGGAGCCGCCGGCGGAGAGCCGCCACGCGCTCCGGGCTGGTGTCGCCGGCCAGCGGGCAGAGATGCAGGATCGCGGGCTGCACCGCCTCCACGAGCGCGCGGATGTGGTCCACGTCCATCCGCACGGTGAGCCCGATGCACCGGGCGCGGTCCCCCACCGCCTCCACGATCTCGCGCATCGCCGAGAACGACGGGAGCTCGCCCGGAAGGCCTTCGGGCGGGGTGAGGCCGAGGTGGTCCGCGCCGGCCGCGACGCAGGCCAGTGCCTCCTCGACCGACTGCATGGTGTAGAGCTGGACGATCATGCGCCGATCCTACCGGCTGGCGGGATGCGCCCCTGGCGCGCGCGTGTCACCCGAGCGCGCGCCGGCGACCCAGCCTCCGCCGCGCGTGACACGCAGGACGCGGAGATCGTCGTCCAGCTCCAGCAGGTGGGCCCGGCGGCCGGCCTCCAGGCGCCCGCGATCGTGGGCGCCCAGGAGGGCTGCCGGATTGGCGGAGGCGGCGGCGATGGCCGCGGGCAGCGTGGCGGCCCCGGACAGGACCATGTTGCGAACGGCAGCATCCAGCGCGATGACGGACCCGGCGAGCGTGTCCGTGCCGCGGAGCGTGGCCCGGCCATCCCGGACCTCCACGTCCAGGCCGCCCACGCGCCCCTGGCCGTCACCCGTCCCGGCCACCGCGAGGGCGTCCGAGACCAGGACCAGGCGATCCGCGGGCTTGGTGCGCGCTACGAGAGGCCAGAGAGCAGGGTGGACGTGGTGGCCGTCCGCGATGAGCTCAACGAAGGCTCCGTCGTCCGCCAGCGCGGCAGCGGCCAGCCCCGGGGTGCGGTGGTCCACGCCGGACATGGCGTTGAACAGGTGGGTCGTGGTCCGGGCGCCCGCCGCGAAGCCGGCCTGCGCCTGCACCAGCGTCGCGTTGGAGTGGCCGAGGGAGACCGCGACGCCTCGGGCGGCGAGACGGGCGATCAGCGATGGCGCCCCGTCCAGCTCGGGCGCGATGGTGATGATCCGCAGTCCGTCCAACAGCGCGGCCAGCACGCCCTCGTCGAGCGCCCCGGGTGCAAGCAGCAGCGCCGCGTCGTGGGCGCCCTTGCGGGCCGGCGCGATGCACGGCCCCTCCAGGTTGAAGCCGAGTGGCTCCGCGCCGCCGGTGGTGGCGCCGGGCATCCACGCGCGCACGCGCTCCGCGAACGCCACCGTGTCCGCCCTGGGGAGCGTGGGTGCCGTGGGCAGGAACGAGGTGACGCCGCGCTTGAGCAGGGCGTGGGCCATGCCCGTCAGCGCGCCGGCGTCGCCCGTCGCGTCGTGGCCGCCCCAGCCGTGACAGTGGACGTCGATGAAGCCCGGGGCGAGGTAGGGGCCGGCGGCCGCCGCGGCGTTGTCCGGCTCCTCGCGCACCTCTCGGATCCAGCCGTCCTCCAGCAGCAGCGAGCCCGGCACCACGGCCTCGCCAAGGACGAGCCGGCCCTCCAGGCGCAGTGGGGCGGGCGCCAAGGGCCGGGCGGAGGGGCTGGTGGGCTGCATGGGCGTGAGCATAGCGACCGGCGCGGCACATCCGATCACGCGCGAGGGGCGAAGATGCGGCATGCACCGCTTCCGCCGACTCGTTGTCCGTCTCGTCCAGGTCCTCCTGCTCCTCCTGGTGATCACGCTTGGCGCGGCGCTCGTGCTGCCGCTGCCGGGCGGCCCTGGTGTCGCCGCGTCATCGCTGGCAGGTCCCGGAGACCGCTTCCTGGACCTTGATGGGACGGCCACCCGCATCACCGAGGACGG
>CAIYZX010000705.1 GCA_903930745.1 uncultured Chloroflexota bacterium
ACGGCGCGGGCCCGCATGTCGCTGTCCGTGATCAGCACGAGCTTGTCCTTCTCGTGCTCGATGTCCACCTTGGCGCCCTTGAAGTCATACCGCTGCACGAGCTCACGCCGGACCTGGTCCAGCGCGTTGCGCAGCTCCTGCTCGTCGAAGTCCGAGACGACGTCGAACGAGACCTCGCCCGCCATCCGCGCTCCTCCTCCGGCCGCCGGGGTGTCCGCCGGCCGCTGTCCGCTCGTGCGAGACGCCGGTGGCGCCCGCTCCTCCCCATCCACGGCGGGGAGGGACCCTGGGCCGCCGCCTGCGACCCGGTGCAAGTATGCCGCAGGCCACCCCCGCGGCTCCACGTCCGCGCCAGTCAGGCGGTGCCGGCCGTTGCCGCCCGGAGGTGCTCCAGCAGCAGCTCGCCGATCCGGTAGCTTCGCCCGCCGCCCATCACGAGGACCACGTCACCGCCCCTGACCTGCGTGGCGAGCCAGTCCGCCGTGGCCTCCACGGACCCGGGGGCCACAGCGCCCGTGGCCGGGGCCAGGGCTGCAACCTCCGCCGCCAGCGCACCTGCGCTCGCGATGGTGGTGTCCGGGTCTCGCCCTGCCCAGATGTCCGCGATGGCCACGCGGTCTGCGGCAGCCAGCACGGCGGCGAACTCCGCGTGGAGCGCGGCGGTCCGGTGGTACGTGAGCGGCTCGTACACGGCCCAGGTGCGCCGGCCGGGCTCGCGCTGGCGGACCGCGGCGAGCGTCTCGCGGATCGCGGTGGGATGGTGGCCGTAGTCGTCGTACACCACGACGCCCGCGGCCTCGCCCTTGCGCTCCAGGCGCCGGCCAACGCCGCCGAAGGAGGAGATCGCGTCCAGGGCATCCCCCGCCTCGTGCCCCAGAGCAAGCGCGGCGCCGAGGACGCCAAGGGCGTTCGCTGCGTTGTGGCGGCCGGCGGTGGGCAGGAGCGCCTCGTGGCTCGAGCCATCGGGCAGCGTGACCTCGATGCGCGTGCCGGCGGGCTCGGCCGCCAGGATCCGCGCAACCAGCGTCGCCCCCTTCGGCACCGGTGCATCGGCGTGAGCCGCGACCGCGGTCCCCACCACGCGCCCCGGCCAGTCCACCAGGCGGCCAACCAGGGTGGCGACCCCGGCATCGGCGACGTTGGCCACGAGCACGGGTCCCCGGCCGTCAGGGCCAGGCACGCCATCGGCGCGGCGGATCCATGCCTCGAACGCAGCGATCACCGCCTGGTCGTCCTCGAAGACGTCCGGGTGATCCCACTCGGCGGAGGTGAGGACCATGACGTCCGGCCGGTACGGGTCGAAGTTGCCCGCGTACTCGTCCGCCTCCACCACGAAGGCCCGCCCCACCCCGCGCCGCGCCGTCGCGGCAACCCCGAGCCCGGTGACGTCCACGGGAAGGAGCGCGCCAACGAAGGCACCCGGGTCGGCGCCGAGACGGACCAGCGCGTGCACCAGCCAGCCGGACGTGGTGCTCTTCCCGTGCGTCCCCGCGATGCCCACCAGCACCCGGCCGGCGGCGGCATCGGCAACCACCTGCTGCCAGGGCTCCTCGGGGATGGCCAGCTCGCGGGCCGCCTCCAGCTCGGGGTGATGCGGATTGATCGCCGTCAGCGCCTTGGTGACGGCGAGACGCTCCGGGCGCCCGTCGCGGACGTGCGCGGCATCGTGCTCCCA
>CAIYZX010000706.1 GCA_903930745.1 uncultured Chloroflexota bacterium
CGGGCTGGCGGACCTCGTGGCCTTCGCCGCCTTCTCGGTGGGCGTGGATATCGGGCCGGTCTGGGCGGTGGGGCTCGCCTCGTCGTTCGGACCGCTGCTCGTGGTGCTCTACGCCATCGGCTCGGTTGGCGAGCGCCTGCGGCCGGTCCAGTGGACGGGTCTCGCCCTGATCATCCTGGGTGTCGTCCTCATCGTCGTCACGGGCTGACCCCGCGCGCTGGCGCGCACCGAGGCGGCCTCGAGCCCTCAGCCAACCAGGGCGGGCAGGTCTGCCAGCGAGCGGATCTCGAACGTGGGCGTGGGCGCCCCGGCCGGGCGGGTCTTGCCCTGTGGGTTGAACCAGCACGTGTCCAGGCCCGCGTTCACGCCACCCGCGATGTCCGACGAGAGGCTGTCGCCGATGACCAGGATGCCGGACGGGTCGGGGCGGCCGATGCCGTCCAGCGCGACGTCGAAGAAGGCCGGGTCCGGCTTGGCGACGCCGATCTCCTCGCTGATCACCAGGTGATCGATGTGCCCCACGATGGCAGAGGCCGCGATGCGTGGCCGCTGGACGTCGGAGAGGCCATTGGTGATCACCGCGAACCGGTGGCGAGCCCGGAGACCGTCCAGCAGGTTCACGGCACCGTCAACGGCGTGCGCCTGCCGGCTGAGCGAGGACAGGTACAGGGGGCTGAAGGCATGGGGATCCAGGCGGCCGGTGAGCCCCAACCGGGCGAACAGGGTCTCGAAACGGCGCCAGCGGAGCTCCGCCGGGTCGATCCTCCCCTGCTCCAGCGCCTGCCACGCCTCGCCGTTGACGTGGTGGTAGACGGGCAGCCAGGCGTCCTCGAACGGCACTGCCGATGCCTCGAAGGCGAGTCGGAGGGCCTCAGCCTCCGCGCGCCGGAAGTCCAGCAGCGTGTCGTCCAGGTCGAAGAGCAGCCAGGGGTAGCGCGGCGTGGTCACGCGGGCTCGCCTTCCAGGATCTCCCAGCCGGCGGCCACGGCGGCGCGCCGGAGCTGCCGGTCCGGCGCGATGGCCACCGCGCGCTGCGCCATCTGGAGCATGGGGATGTCCGCGGCGGTGTCGCCGAACGCGGCGACGATCGTCCGGTCAGCGGCATGGACCCGGATCGCGGCTGCCTTCTGCGCGCCGCTGCCCACCTTGCCGGCGATCTTCCCCGTGAGCCGGCCGTCCTGCACTTCCAGGGGCGTGCCGAAGGCCAGCTGGGCGCCTGCGCGGCGCGCGAACGCATCGGCCACGCCCTGGAACGCCCCGGTCGCGAGCACCAGCTCTGCGGTGGGATCCGCGGCCCGTGCCCGCTCGAATGCCGCGAGGACCGCCGTGAGGCCCGCCTCCCGGCGAGCAGGCCACAGCCACGCGTCCACCACGTGCTCGCACATGTCCGCGGCCTGGGCCTCGGTCATGCCCGCGAGGAGGAGGGAGAGATCGTGGAACCAGGCCGCCCGGAACGCCTCCTTGCTGCCCAGCCCCAGCCTCGCGATGGCGACCAGATGGAGCCTGGATCGGACGAACGTGTCCGCGGCGCGCGACGGGTAGTGGGCCTTGACCCATGCCAGGACGCCACGCCACGTGTCGGCAGTGGTCAGGGTTCCGTCCATGTCGGTGACGACGACGGCGCGTTCGGCCATGGGTCCTCGGGAAGCGGGGTGGATCGTGAACGTTCGGGCCGTTCGGCCTTTCGGCGCCGCGGCTGTTGCGTGTACGGTACGCCACGATGTC
>CAIYZX010000707.1 GCA_903930745.1 uncultured Chloroflexota bacterium
TCGTCCTCGCGGGCGGCCGGGGCAACGTGGTGGAGGGGAACCTCGTCGAGGACAACAACACGTACGGCATCGCCGTCCTGCCCAACCTTGACGACAACCTCTGGGCCACCCGGGACAACCGCGTCACCGGCAACACGGTGCGACGCTCCGGCCGCGCGGACCTGGCCCTCGGCGCCCCGTCCGTGCGCGGCGACTGCTTCGCCGGCAACACGTACAACACGAGCATGCCGCCGGCCATCGAGGCAACGGCCGGCTGCGATGTCCGTCTCGCCCGCGGTGGTGAGCCGGGCGTGACCTTCGCGCTGCTGGCGCGCTTCGCGCAGGCGCTGGGCGGGCACTACCCGGCCGGCTCCTGGGAGACGGAGCCCGTGCCGCCGGCGCAGCCGCAGATGCCCGGGCCGGTGGACGCGGCCCCGGTGCTCGCCGTCCCGGAGACCGCGGTCCCGGGTCCGTACACGGTTCACACGATGGAAGAGCTGGAGGCCGCGACGTCGTGGACGTCGCCGGACCCCCGTGCAAGGGAGGTGGTGATCCTGGGCGTTCCGCTGACCGGCGGCCTGATGGCGCTCATCGGGCTGTACGGGTACATCCTGCCCCTGGTCCTGTACGCGGCATGGGTCGCGATCTCGCTGTGGGACCTCGTCCGGCGCGAGGAGCTGGCCTCCGGCACCCGCTACGGGTGGATGACCGCGGTGCTGCTGGTGCCCTTCCTGGGCCCCATCCTGTACCTGCTGGCCGGCCGCTCGCCGATCCCGCGGGGGACGCGCCTGTTCCTCGTCTTCGGGGCGCTGGCGGTCTACCTCGTGATCCTCGTGGTGTCCTTCCTGGCCGAGGCGCTCTAGGCGCGCTTGCCCGGGTCCGGGCCGGCGCTGGGCAACGGCGCGGTACGATCGTGCTCCGCACCGGCGCACCCGCGCCTGCCACCCGCACCGAGGTGATCGATCTCCCGTGGTCCGCGAGCCCCACGCGAAGTTCTTCGTCAACCAGGGTCTCGTGACGAGCCGCGCGGACATCGCCGCGCTCCTGGCGCCCATCGTCAAGACCGCTGTCACGTACCGCTATGTCCGCGGGCGCGAGCTGGTCACCTTCGGCATCGGCTGGGTGGAGCGCGTGACGGAGGGGGAGCCGGGCGTCTCGTCGATCTTCACGCCGCTGACCATCGTGATCAACGCGGCCTCCTTCGAGCACTTGGAGTTCGAGACGCGCGCGGACCAGCAGCTGGTCTACACGCTGGTCCAGGGCGACGAGCGTGTGGTCCTGGAGCCCGTGCCCGCGGACGAGGCCGATGCCGTCGCCGTGGTGGCCGAGCGCCGCCGCGCCGCCGGCGAGGCGGACGGGATGGACGCGGACGGGTACGTGCAGATGGAGCTCGGCGGCTTCGACGAGCCGGAGACCGCGGGCCCGGACGCCTAGAGCGGTCGCGTGGCGCGGGTCCGGTCGCGTGGCGCGGGTCCGGTCGCCTGCCGCGGGTCCGGTCGCCTGCCGCGCCGCCCGCCAGGCCGCTACCTGCCGCGCTCGCCGCGCGCGTACGGCACGCCCAGCGCAGCCGGGGCGCCCAGCCGCTTGCGCATCGCCTCGCGCGACCCCGCCACCAGGGCGAGCAGCACCAGCGCGTACGGCAGCA
>CAIYZX010000708.1 GCA_903930745.1 uncultured Chloroflexota bacterium
CCCACGATCCTCGCCTCGTAGACGAGCACCACCACCGCCGCCTCAAGGCGCGAGTAGAGACCCACGAGCCGGCCCGGCTCCACGAGCAGGCCCGTCTCCTCGAGGGTCTCGCGGATGGCGGCCTCGTGGACCGTCTCGTCCACCTCCATGAAGCCGCCGGGCTGCGCCCACGTGTTGTAGCCGGGCGGGATGCCGCGCCGGATCAGGACGGGGAGGCCGGCCGCGTCCAAGGGAATCGTGGTGACCACGATGCGCGGGTTGATGTACGAGATGAACCCGCACCCCGTGCACCAGGGCCGGGGCCGGTGCTCGCCCTCCGGCGTGGACTCCTGGAGCGGCTTGCCGCAGCGGCTGCAGAAGTTGAGCATGCCGCGGATCCATGCTGGGATCCCACCGCCGGACGCGAGGTCCGTGGACCGGCCGTCCGGGCCGCGGCCAAGGGCGACGAGCAGCGCCTCCTCGGTGCTGGACAGGTGGCGCTCGGTCATGGCGGTGGTCAGGCCTCTGGGCGGGTGAGGTGAACGGCGTCCGCTGTTGGTCGCGGTTGTGGTCGCAGTGCCTAGCGTGGCACACAACAGGGCAAGTACGCTGAGCGGCATGCAGCAGCTCCTGACGCTCCAGCGGGCCTCGCACTCGTCCGGTGTCGCGCTCGTGGCGCTGGTGATCGCCAACGCGGTGCCCCTGGCGGGCGTCCTCCTCCTGGACTGGAGCCTGCCCGCGATCATGGCTCTCTACTGGGCTGAGAACGGCGTGGTTGGCGTCTTCGCGCTCCTGCGGATCCTCACCGCCGCGGGACCGGTCCCCGCCGGACCGCCGCCGCGGCCGGGCTCCCGCGTGACGCCGATGTCAGACGCCGGCATCCGCTACATGCTGGCTCCGTTCTTCACGGTCCATTACGGGATGTTCTGGCTGGGTCACGGGTTCTTCGTGCTGCTGGTCTTCCCGGGGATGCTGGCCGGTGTGAGCGACGCCTGGTCGCCGGACCTCGTGTTCGACACGGTGCCGGCGCTGCTGGGCACCGTCCTCGCCGCGCTGCCGTTCCTGTTCGTGAGCCACGGACTGTCGTACTGGCTGAACTGGCTGCAGGGCGGCGAGCGCCTCACGTCGCATCCCAGCCAGGAGATGTTCGCGCCGTACGGACGGGTGGTGGTCCTCCACCTCACGATCATCCTGGGCGCGTTCGCGGTGGCCGCGATGGGGACGCCGGTCTGGGCACTGGTGGTGATGGTGCTGGTGAAGACCGGGCTGGATGTCTCTGCGCACCTCGCCGAGCGCCGCCGCGCCGCGGGCCGTGCGGTGGCCGGCGGGATCTCGATGCCGGTCCGCGTGATCACCCGGACGCTTCGCTAGCCTCCGTGCTCGCGGTGAGCGGCGCCCCGCCGGCACGTTGACGCTAGACGCCCGGATGCTGAATGACGTCAAGGGCCGCCCGAACCCCGCCCGTATCGTCATCTTCAGCACCGGGAAGGCTCAACGTGACGTCAAGGAGGGGCCCTCGGAGACCCTTGACGTCATTCAGCATCGGGGGTGCCAAGCACCTGACGCCCTAACGTCACGTTCAGCATCGGGGGTGCTGAGGGCCCCGGCCACCGACTACGAGACGGGGGCGAGCCGGATCACGATCCCCACCTGGCGCGCGGCGGCCTGCTTGCTGCGCCGCTCCGCGAACCACTGCAGGATCCGCGCCTGCCAGCCGTACCGGCGCTTGATCGCGTCGATCACGTGGGCCGTTCCCGCGTCATCGGTCAGCTCCGCAACCGCCTCCATCGCCGGCCCCTCCAGGCGTCCGCGCACGTCACAGCGGGCCACCAGCACGCGGCCGGAGTTGCGGATGCGCTTGGCCTTGCCGGACTCCGCCTCCGTGAAGACGAGCAGCGTGTCGCCCTCCGGCGCGAGCCAGACCGGCGTGGCCACCGCCCGGCCATCCTTGCGGAACGTGGTCAGCTGGATGTACCTGGCCTTCTTGAGGCTCTCGAAGGTGGTGGCTGCATCCGTCATGGCGAGGGGCTCCCGGGGCGGCGTGGTGGGTGGCACAGATGGATAGTATCGCTATCCACTCGCCATGTCAACGACCTCGCGCTATGGTTCGCGCCATGCGGATCAGCGAGCTCAGCGCCACCACCGGGGTGTCCACGCCCACGATCAAGTGGTACCTGCGCATCGGGCTGCTCCCCCGCGGCGAGGCGACGGCGCGCAACCAGGCGGACTACGGCGCCACGCACGTCCACCGGCTCCGGCTGATCCGGGCGCTGCTGGAGATCGGCGGGTTGTCCGTGGCCGATGCGCAGCGCGTGCTGGAGGTCATCGATGACCCGGCCGCGGACCTGGAGCGCGTGATGGAGGTGGCCCACGGGGCCCTCTCGCGTTTCGCCGGTGAGCCCACGCCACTGGGTCTCGCCACCGTGGAGGCGCTGGCGCAGCTTCGGGGCTGGAC
>CAIYZX010000709.1 GCA_903930745.1 uncultured Chloroflexota bacterium
CGACCTCGCGCGCACGGCGCCCTTCCAGGTGAAGACCACGGAGGCCACCCACTACCGCCGGCTCGCGATCAAGGCCTGGCAGGCCGAGGGGAAGACGCCCGAGGAGATTCTCGCCACGTCCGTGGGCCGCGGCTTCGGCATTCGCGACGGCAATGGCATCGTCTTCGTGAACCACGACGGCACCGTGAACCCGTCCGGCTTCCTGCCGATCCCGCTGGGCAACGTCCGCACCGCGTCCATCGTGGACCTCTACCGCGACCACCCGCTCATGCGCGGCCTGCGCAACCCGTCCGAGTTCAAGGGCCGCTGCGGCGCATGCGAGTACAACCGCGTGTGCGGTGGCTCCCGCGCCAGGGCGTTCGCCTGGACCGGCGATGCGCTGGAGACGGACCCGCTCTGCCCGTACGTGCCCGGCGGCAACGTCCCCACGTACGGCATCGCGTAGCCGCGGCGCCCGGGTCCCGCCGTGAGCCAGCCGAAGCCCCGCGTCCTCGTCGTCGGCGGCGGGATCACCGGTCTCGCCGCCGCCCGCGCCCTCGCCCGTGACGGCGCCCGTGTCGTCCTGGCCGAGGCCGCCCCTCGCCTGGGCGGCAAGATCAGCACGGAGCGGACGGACGGCCTGCTGCTGGAGCATGGCCCGGACTCCATCCTCGCCACGCGCCCGGCCGGTGCCGCGCTGGTCCGCGAGCTTGGCCTGGGCGAGGAGCTGACGGGCACGCTGGACCCCCGCGCGGTCTACATCCGCCACCGGGGCCGCCTGGTGCCGATGCCCGAGGGGCTGGGCCTCGTCCTGCCCACGCGGTTCTGGCCGTTCGCGCGCACGCCGCTCTTCTCGTGGCCGGAGAAGCTGCGAATGGCGAAGGATCTGGTCTGGCCTCGGCTCCTGCCGGCCGATGACATCGCCGTGGGCACGTTCCTGCGGCGGCGCCTGGGGTCGGCGATCGTGGACCGGCTCGCCGGGCCGCTGGTGGGCGGGGTGTACGGGACGCCGATCGACGAGCTCTCGCTGGACGCCGTGGTCCCGCAGCTGCGCAAGGCGGAGACCGAGCACCGGAGCCTGCTCCGGGCCGGGCTGGCCGATGGGGCGGCGATGCGCGCAGCCGCGGCGAAGCGTCCGCCCGGCGCCAGGTCCATGGGCGTCTTCGTCTCGCTGCGCGGCGGCATGGGGTCGCTGGTGGATGCGCTGGCACGCTCGCTGTCGGACTCCGGCGTTGACGTGCGCCTGGGCGCCCCCGTGGCGTCGCTGCGGCGCGCGCCGTCCGGGGTTCTCGCCCGCCTGGGCTCGGCAGACGCGCCCGACGAGGCGTTCGACGCCGTCATCCTCGCGGTGCCTGCGCACGCCGCGGCTGCGCTCGTCGCCCCTGAGGTTCCGGCGGCCGCCACCGCCCTGCGCGAGATCCCGCACGGCACGTCCATCCTCGTGACGCTGGCCTACCCGCGTTCTGCGGTGGCCGCCAGGCTTGTGGGCCACGGCTACCTGGTTCCGCAGTCCGCGGGCGGCGCCATCTCCGCCTGCACCTGGACCAGCGAGAAGTGGCCGGGGCGCGCGCCATCGGACACGGTGCTGCTCCGGATGTTCGTCCGCGACGAGGGCGCATGGACGCAGCTCCCGGACGACGAGCTGGCCGAGCATGCCCGCCGCGACGCCGAGACCACGCTCCGGATCGTGCCCGGCACGGCTCCGGACCTGGTCCGCGTCGCACGCTGGCAGGGCGCCATGCCGCGCTACACCGTGGGCCACCTCGCCCGTGTTGCCGCCGTGGAGCAGGCGCTCACCGCGTGGCCGTCCGTCACGGTGGCCGGCGCGTCGTACCGCGGCGTGGGCGTCCCGGACTGCATCGCCCAGGGCCAGGCCGCCGCCTCTCGCGTGGCGGAGCTCCTCTCGGCTCGCGAAGCCCCCGTGGAGCTCGTCCCCGCCGTCTGACCGGCTTGGCGTCAGCGCTGTTCGAGGATTGTGACCGCGCCCCCGGCCCTCGCCACGAAGACGGACGCGGTGACGCCGTAGCCCTCGGGCAGTCCCGGCAGGATCACGCGCCCGGCCAGCTGGAACGTCCAGCCCGCCTGCGCCTGCTCCGTCGCCTCCGCGCTGGAGATGACCACCACGTCGCTCACGGCTCCTTCGAAGGCGGTGGATGCCGTGAACGCCGCCACGGCCTTCTCCTGGGCCTGCGCCTGCGTCAGCTCACCCCCACAGCCGGCGAGTCCCGCGGCCACCGCGGCCACCACAACGACGAGCAGCACGTGCCGCAGCGCTCTCTCGATCCTGGTCATGCGGCGATGGCCCCCGTCTCCCGGTCCCGGCTCACTCGGCGCGGTCCGGAGAGGGTACGGTGAACCAGCAGGCGGCGGAGATCGCCGGGCTCAGGCGCACGCTGCCGTCCGGGAAGACCAGCGCCACCCAGCTGCGCTCGTCCGGGTCTGCCGCGTCGCGGATCCGCAGGCCGCGGTGGAGCCGTGCCGCCTCCGCGGGCCACCGCCGGTCGTCCACGCGGAGCGAGCCGCGGTAGAGGATCTCGCCGCCGTTCGCCCGCACGATGGCGTCGGCGACGTACCGGGGATCCGCCTCCGTCACGGCTGCACCACCGTCACCTTCCAGCGGATCGCGCCGCTGGCCCCGATGCCCCAGACCTGCTTGAACGTGGGGTTGGAGGAACGGTTGACGTGGACGCCGAAGAGGGCGCCAGAGCCGCCGATGGCGAGCGCGGAGAAGGAGTCGCCGTTGCCGGAGAGCATCAGCGACCAGCCGTCACGGATGGTGCCGTTCCGCGTGAGGGCCGTGACCCAGCCGCCCGTGCGCCTGTCCAGCGGCCGGACCGGCAGGTACACCGTTGCGTCCTTGCCAAGTGGCGGACGGACCATCCAGACGCCGCAGCCGGTGTCGGCGGCATTGCACCGGCCATCGGCCTCCAGCCGCCAAGGCACGGTGACCGGGAAGCCCGGCAGCACGTGCCCGTTGGCGCCGATGCCGTAGACCAGCATCTCGACCTTCCTCTGGCCGAGCAGGTACGTGGTGCCATCCGCCGCCACCAGCGGGATGGCCGTTGCACCGGCAGGTGTTGCACCGGACCAGTCTGCGAGCTGGGTGACGGGCAGCCACGCGGAGCCCGTGCCCTGGATCGTGCCGTCCGCGCTCACCACCATGGTCCGGGACTTGCCGGCCTTGGCCTGCACGAAGACGGAGGTGCCGTCGGCGCGGACCGCGGGGCCGGAGACCGGCAGATCGAAGGTGACCGGCCATCCTGCAACAACGCCGTCGAGCCCAATGGCGGTCACCGTCCTGTTGCCGTTGGACATGACCCGCACGATGCCGTCGCGCCCCAGGACGGACCAGTTGTCGAGATCGATGGTCACGGGCGTGCCTTCCGTCACCGTTCCATCGGCAGCCACGCTCGTTACCCGGTACGTGCTGGCGGGGTGCTGCGGATCGTCGGAGGCACTGACGTTGGTCCCGGTCACCAGTGTGTCGCCAACGAGGATCGCCTCGGTGTCCCAGTCGCCTGCGATCTCCATCGGCCAGGCCCCACCCGGCATCGTGCCATCCGGACCCAGGGCAACCGCGGCCAGCACGGGTGCTGCGCCGGGCACGTTGGAACTCGCGACGCACAGGAGTCGGACGGTGCCGTCCACGCCCACGAGAACACCCTGCGGGCGGTTGAAGCCCCACGTGCTGGAACACCTCCAACCCTCGATCGCCACGGGCCAGCCGGCGGTCGTCCGCCCACGGGCGTCGAGGTGGGTGACGATGGTCCGCTCCGGGCCACCGCCGAACATCGAGTCCTGGACGACCATGACGTAGACGTCACCGTGCTCCACGCCGGGCGTGATCAGGACGGTGCCCGTCTCCACGGGCAGCGTGGCCGGGGTGACCGCGGGCGGGACGAAGGCCGGTGGGGCTGGAGTGGGTGAAGGCGTTGGCTCCGGCGTGGCCGTGGGGCCTGGGACGGCCGTCGCGGTTGGGGCCGGCGTGACGGTGCCGGAGGGTGTTGCCGATGCCACGCCGGACGCGGAGGGCGACGGGGTGGGGGAGCAGGCACTCACCACGATGACGGCGGCGGCGATGATCCCGTGCAGCCTGCTGGTCGTGCGCATGGTCAATCCCCCAAGGCCGCCCGCAACTCGGGCAGGCGGTCGATCGTGTCAAGGTCCCACGGTGTCCGGAAGATCATCACCGGGTGGCCGAAGCCGGCATCGCGGTAGCGCGCCAGTGCCTCGGCCACATCGGCGACCGTGCCGCCCGCGTCAAGCGTGCCCTCGCCGCTGTGCGGCTGGTGCACCGTCCACCACCCGTTCCACGCCCGCTCCGCCTCCTCGCGCGTGGAACGGATCACCACGTTCACGTTCACCGTCCGCTCGATCTCGCCGGGGTCCCGGCCCACCGCCTCGCAGGCCTCCCGCAGGCGCGCATCGGCGGCCCGCAGC
>CAIYZX010000710.1 GCA_903930745.1 uncultured Chloroflexota bacterium
GAGGTGGCCCCGCCGGACGGCGCCCAGGCGAACCTCTCCATCGCCGGCGTGGGGACCCTGGCCGAGATCCGCGAGGCGGAGAAGTTCAGCGATGGCCGCTGGAACCTCCTGGTGGTGGGCACGTCCCGCTTCGGCGTCCGTAACGTCTTCGCGGACCGCGCGCCGTACCTCGTGGCGGACGTGGAGCTCCTGCCGGACGAGCCGTCCGATGCCGCGGAGGCGGACGAGCTGGTCCTCCGGGTCTCGCGGCGCTTCCTGCGCTACCTGCGGCTGCTCCAGCCACGGGACGGGGAGCAGGCGGATGCCATCGATGTGCAGATGGAGCTGGAGTCTGCGGACGAGCCGGAGACGGGCGGGCCCGATGCCGAAGCCGAAGCCGCCGCGGCGGGGGCCGATCGCGCCCGCGCGACCGATGCCGATGCGGTTGCCGAGGGGCCGGCCGATGCCGATGCCGATGCCGGGCGCCTCGCACGGGACCCCGTGCGCAACCTGGCCGACGCCATGACCACGGACGATCCCGGCGACACCCTGCGCATCCCATCGGAGCCGTCCGCGCTCTCGTTCCTGCTCACCGGCATCGTCCAGGTGGAGCCGGAGCGCCGCCAGCTCCTGCTGGAGGCCCATTCGGCCGTGGAACGCCTGCGCGAGCTGGACACCGTGCTGGGCCACGAGATGGACCTGCTCCGCCGGCGCCTCGCCCCGTTCGCGGTGGACCGCCGCATGCTCGCGGGCAGCGACAACTAGCCATGCGGACGGGGGAGCGGCGGCGAGGGTCCTGCGGTCCGGCGGGTGTGACGCTCCGCACCGGACCGCAGGAGATCCGCGGCCGACGGCGTAGGGGGGTCGGCGGCGACCGCGGGTGTGTGGGACGGGCCGTACAAAGTGTAGCGACTGCTACAGTTATGGCAAGGCCGAATATCAGGCCACCCGTACGGCCCGCCGAGGCACCATCCGCCACGCGATGACCACTCCCCATCCGCACGCCGCGCGCCGGCGCGCTCCCTCACAGCATCGTTCGCGGGACACCGTGGACGCGATCTGCGCCGCCGCCACGGCGATCCTCGTGGAGGAGGGCATCACCGCCTTCACCACCAACGCGGTGGCCAGGCGGGCCGGCGTCTCCATCACCTCGCTCTACGCGTTCTTCCCCAACAAGTGGTCTATCGTTCACGAGCTCTCGGAGCGGTTTGAGCGCCTGCGGGGTGACTACATCGACGAGGTCTTCGCCCAGCTGGCCACCGCGGACGACTGGCGTGCGCTCATCCGCGAGCTCTGGCGGCGTCTCGCGGAGCTGCGCGTGAGCGTGCCGGGCGGCGTGGCCCTCCGCCAGGCGCTGGGCGCCACGCCGGAGCTGGTGGAGATTGACCGGGAGCAGTCCCGCCGGGCGGCCGCTGCGTTCGCTGACGCCATCCTGGCCCGCCGGCCTGACCTGGACCCGGCGGACGTGGCGCGCGCCGCCTGGGCGAGCACCATCAGCGCGGGCACCCTCCTGGACGACATCTGCTGGACCGGCGCCATCGACGAGCCGAAGCTGGCCGTGGCC
>CAIYZX010000711.1 GCA_903930745.1 uncultured Chloroflexota bacterium
CGCTCGATCGGCTGGACATGTCACTCTCGAACGCCACGAAGGGGCACGCGGGTGCGCCACCGGCGATCGGAAGGCCTCGTTCAGTCATCGGGCGGATCATAGCGGCCCGCCTGCGAGGACGGTGTCACCAGGGCGGCACGGCCCCGTCACGGCGCGCCAGGTTGGCGTTGAGGTAGGCCGGGTCCCCGGTGACCTCGCGCCACTCGCCCAGCCAGTCCGGGAGCGTCACCGCCTCGTCGTCGGAGCGCAGCTCCACCTCCAGGAGGACCAGCCCTTCGGGCGCCTCGAAGTCGTCGATCTCCAGCACCTGGTCGCCGTGGGGCACCACCCAGCGCGTCTTGCGGACCGGTGCCATGGCCGGGTCTGCCTCCGCGAGCAGCGCGTCGTACGCCGCCGCCTCGATCACGGACTCCTCCTCGCGGAAGGCGTAGGCGTGGATCCGCTCCTTGCGCGTGAGCCGGTGCTCCACGCTGCCGTCCGCCCGCTCGATGCGTCGCACGCGCCGCCCGAAGGGCTCGCCGCCGAGGTAGACCTGCACGAGCCGCCTGGGCACGGCGCCGTTGGCGGCGAGGACGCCGGCATCCGGCAGGGCGCGGAGCCGGAACTTGCGCTCGATCTCGATGCCCGTCGTGCCCATGCCACCCTCCCCGGACCCTCTCCCGCGTCGCGCCGGCGCGGCCGCTGCAGGTCCCGTGTGATCGTAGTCCGGGCCACCCTTGACGGCAGCCCTGGCAGGGTGGAGCCTCCAGCCATGGACGAGACGGCACAGGCGGGCGCGACGAAGATGGCGGACACGGCCGGTGAGGCGCTGCGCGAGGCGCTTGCCCGCGCCGCCGGGACTGCCGATGGCGCCGATGCCACGGTGCTCGCCACCCAAGTGGAGGAGGAGCTCCGGGCACTCGGCTGGAAGGTGGCGCCGGACTGGCATGCAAGGCCCGCGGGTGGCCGCCACGGTCCGGACTGCTACCACTGCGGACGCCCTGAGAACACGGAGCCGTTCGTGATCCCGGGCACGCCCATCGAGCTGTTCAGCAGCGAGGGCGAGCAGGGCCGATGGCGCCACTGGGGCGGTGACGACGTGTGGGTCTGTCGCAACCACCCGCACGACATGGACGGCGACGAACCGGATGCCAGCTACACGCGGGCGATGGGCCTGGGCGAGGCGCTGGAGCACGCCGCAGCTCGAGATGGCATCCCGAGGGCCACCGCGCTCACGAGCGCCCAGGTGAACGAGGCAGCGGTCGCGTACCGGGAGGCGGCCGCGGGGAGGCTGGCAGAGCTGGATGCCGCAGCGCCCGGTGGTGGCCACGCGGGCATCCGCCCCATTCTCTAACGAGGGGGCGGTTGCGTGAGCAATCAGGTGACGGTCCTACCACGACCGTGCCATAGGAGATGGCACGGTCCTCGGGCAGCATCGGCCCGTGGAAGCAGCCCTCGCCGAACCGCCGATCCCGCCGAGACCCGAACTGCGGCTCGTGCGGACGGGGCCGCGCGGGCGGGCCGACGTCTTCCGTCCTTCCTGCCCGCAGGGACACGTGGGCCGGGTGCGAATCGACCGGATCAAGCCGTCGGGGCCGTTCTACTCGCGGGTCGGCTACCGGTGCGCCCACCGCGAGTGGGATCCCGAGGCGGGCAAGTGGGTCGAGCGACGCCACCGCTTCACGGACCGGACCGCCGACGACCCGCTGCCGCGCCGCCACCCGACCCATGAGCACCCGTTCCACAAGGACTCGTGCGCGCTGTGCGAGACGACCTTCGCGCCCGACGCCGGGATGCGCGCCGGGCGGCACTTCTTCTTCGCGGCGCACGACATCGCCAACCACCTGGCCGCCGTGGCGAAGGGCGGGCCGATCACCCGGAGCATCGCTGACGTGCGCCGGGATGCCGTGCGCTACCGGGCGCGGACCCGCTCCCACCTGCCGGACCCCGAGGCCGAGCCGCCGGTCTCCGAGACGCCGGCGGTCGAGCCGGACTGGGCGGACGCGCCGCTCGACGAGTGGGACTTCGAGCCGGAGGCGGTCGAGGCCGACGAGCCGGCCTGGCTCGAAGACGCGCCGCGCGCCGCACGGGAGCCGCGCCGCCGGTCGCGGGGCTGGGTCGAGCGCGTGCGGGTCGAGCGCGGCGAGATCGGCCTCGCCGACGCGCTGCCCACCCCGGCGGAGATGGTCGGCAAGGACCAGTTCATCTCGCGCTCGTTCGCGCTCGGGGCGCAATACGTGGACGTCTTCGGCCCCACGGTCTGCGCGCCGTTCCGCCGGGAGATCTGGCCCGACGCGATCATCCTCGACAGCGTGCCGCTCAACCGGCGCATCAACGCCGTGACGCCCTCGGAGATGCGCGTCGCCCGCACCGAGCGCGACTTCCTGTGCGAGGTCTTCGGGGTCCGGGACGCCGCGAACCACGAGCTGATCCTGCTCTACCCGGCTGGCTCGAAGGACCGCGAGTCGGTCAAGGAGGTCTTCGGCCAGATGCGGGGCCAGCCGACCTGGATCGTGACCGACGGGGACGCGGGCATCGCCGCCGCCATCGCCGAGACCTTCGGCCCCGCGACGATCCACTACCGGTGCGAGGACCACCTGCGCAAGGACGCGCTCGACGCCGCCGACCGCGACGGCATCGAGGACCCCAACGTGCTCCACGCCATCGGGCGGGCGCAGCGGTCACCCGAGGCGTGGGCGATCCTGCGCCGGACCGTCGAGCAGCGCGCGCCGGCGGCCTTCCGCCTCTCGAAGTGGATCGCGGCGAACGAGGACCTCGTGCTCGACCAGATCGAGATCCGGCGCGCGAACCCCGGGCGTCCCTTCTCGACCGGCGCGCTCGAAGGCGACCTCGTGATCGTCCGCGAGGCCCTCGACCGCCGCCGCGTCACGCTGCGCAACCGCCGCCGGCTCGTGACCGTGCTCGACCTGCTGCGCGTGGGCCGCGCCAACCACGTCCGGCCCGAGGAGTTCCGCACGCTCGTCCGGGCGCAGCTCGAAGGGACGCGCGACACGGCGATCCCGTGGAAGGAGCACTGGGACCACTGGGACCGGCGGCCCGACCGGATCATCCGGCGCAACTCCATCATCGAGTTCCGGGACATCGCCCGTGCGCGCAACGCCGTGCTCCGGGCGGACCAGGACAACCAGGCTTCGCTCGTGCGGGTCCAGCGGAGCTACGCGGCGGCGAAGGCGGAGGCGGCGACAGCAGGCGGGATCCTGCCCCAGCCGGTCGAGCGTGCGCGGGACTGGCCGCCCGAGGCGAGGCCGGGCGACCGCGTGGCCGACGTGCCCGAGCTGCTGGCGATCTGGGACTTCGAGCGCAACGCGGCAGACGGTCTCGACCCGTCGGTCGTGGCCGCGCGGAGCCGGGACCTGTGCCACTGGGTCTGCCGGGCGCACGAGCAGGGCGACCCCCTCGGGCGCTGGCCGGGCCATCTCCACCGCTGGACGCAGACGCCCGAGAACCGCCTGCGCTCCGCGACCCGCTGCCGGTTCTGCGGCCAGTCCGACGTCTGTCCCCGCCACTCGCTGCGGACCACCCACCCGAACCTCGCCGACCCGGCGGTCTGGGACTACGCGACCAACGATGCCAACGGCATCACGCCAGACAACACGTCGCACGGGCGGCACGGGAAGGTGTCCTGGCTCTGTCCGCACGGCTCGTTCGAGGCGGAGATCCGGGTGCGGGTCCGGGGCCACGGGTGCAAGCGGTGCGCCGACGAGGTGTCGGCCCAGCGGTCGCGCAACGCCGCCAACCGCAACGCGAAGGCGCGCCGTGCGGAGGCGAAGAGGATCCGCGAGGGCCAGGCGCGCGGGCCGGGAACGGTCCTGCCCTTCGAGCCGCGCGACTGACCGCGAGCGGTGCCCGCGTCAGCGCCTCGCCCCGACTGCCGGGGTGAGCGTCGCGTAGAAGTCGCCGTGCGACACCGTGAATCGTGCCTGCTGGCGTGAGAACCTCGTCAGATCATCCGGGAACCGGATCGGGCCGAGTTCGACGTCAGCGAGCACGTCGGTGCCCTTCACGAAGATGAGGCGGCTCTCGGCGTCGTCCGTCGAGAGCATCTCGTCGTCTGCGAAGTAGGCGAAGCCGAGCAGCTCGTTGCCATACCGCCCATCGGCATACGGGCCAACCCACACCGCGCTGTCCCAGTCGGCCTCATACACCTCGGCCAGGTCGAGCGCCTCGCCGTCCCCGGTGCGACGCACGGCGTCGGAGATCTGGCCCCCGACCCACCAGCCGGTCACCCGATCCACGAGGCGCGTGCCGTTCAGCAGGACAAGGCCGACCACGAGCACGGCGACGATTCCCGCGAGCACTGCGATCCAGCGACGGCGACCCTGCTTCACGTCTCCCCCTTGTGGCGTCTCTCCGACGTCTCGATGGTCAGCCCCGTGCCCATTCCGGTCAAGGGGACGTCCGGCACGTTCTGCCAGCACCGGGGCCTCCCGCCTGCCTGGCCCTCTGTTGGACGGTCGCACCGCGCAGGCGCGGTGGGCACACCGTTGCTCACGCAACCGCCCCCTCGTTAGAGAACCCCTGGCATCCGCGGCCACGTTTGACAGCCTCCGCACGCGACGGGACACTTCCGTTCAGCCGACGGGGCCGGTCTGCCGCCCCGCCGCCACAGTCGTCCCACCGCCCCACCCTGGAGGTCTGCCCCAATGTCCTTCCTGTCCCGCCTGGTCGCCCCCGCGACCGTGGTCCGCGCCCACTGCGACCTGCCCTGCGGCGTCTACGACCCGGAGCAGGCCCGCATCGAGGCCGAGTCCTGCTACCGCATCGTCGAGAAGTACAACGCCAACGAGGATGCGGCGTTCCGCACCCGCGCCCTGGTGATCAAGGAGAAGCAGGCCGACCTGGTCAAGCATCACCTGGACACCCTCTGGCACGACTACTTCAAGCCGGAGCACCTGGACGCCGTCCCGAACCTGCACGAGCTCTTCTGGAGCGCCAACAAGCAGGTCTCCAAGGTCAAGGGCTCCACCAACATCGACGACGCGAAGAAGCTCCTTGAGCTGATCGACGAGGTTGACGCCGCGTGGAAGGCCACCGGCGGCCACACCAAGACCCGCGTCGCCGGCCGCCCCGGCTGAGCCGCGGCTCC
>CAIYZX010000712.1 GCA_903930745.1 uncultured Chloroflexota bacterium
GCCCGACCGGGCCAACCGCTCGCTGACCCTCGCCGAGGCGGAGGCTGTGCGAGCCTTCAACGTCGCGGCGACCGCGGCGGAGGTGTCCCGCGACGTTCGCGCCGTGCTGATGCGGTCCGGCGCGGCAGAGCGGCTCAAGACGCGCACGCCTGGTCCCGGCGAGGGACGTGCCCGGACGCCCAAGTGGGCGCTGGAGCAGGCCGACGGCATCGCCCGTGACATGGTGGCCGGCATCCGGGCCTCCGGCGCGGTGCTGATCGGCGACATCGACGGTCTGTGTCGCCCGCTCGCACCAGACGCACCCGAGGACCTCCCTCCGGCAGACCGCACCATCGCCATCCCACCAGATGTCGTGGGCGCGCTATCGGTGGGCATCATCGAGTCCGCCGGGCTCACCCGGCAGAGCCGCGGGATCAGGGGCGAGCCACCGCTGCTCCAGCCCTTCAGCACCGGCCGCCTGCTGCTGACCGTGGCGCGACGCTTCCTGGCAGCTGCGCATCTGCCGCACTGGCCGGGGTCACGAGAACAGCGCTCCTGAGGCAACCTGCGGCGCCCCTCATGACGAGGACGGGCGGCGCCTCAGTCCAGCGTGTACCAGGCGGCCGCATCCGGCGGAAGGGGCGCAGACGTGGCCGCGGACTCGTCCGACCGGAGGAGCACGCGGCCGCCCGCGGGCAGCGCCACCGGCACGTCGCCCGCGTTCACCAGGCACCGCAGGCCCGCCGCCCGCGCGAAGTGCAGCGTGTCCGGGTCGAACCCTGCGTCATCGAGCCAGGTGAACGTCTCGCCGGCGAACCCGGTGTGGGTCCGGCGCAGCGCCAGCGCGTCCCGGTAGAGCCGCAGCGTGGACCCGCGCGCCTGGTCCTGCCACTCCACCGAGAGCCGGGCCCACGATGCGGGTTGCGGCAGCCAGGGCACGGAGCCCTCGGGGCCGAAGCCGTACGGGGCCGCGAGACCACCCCACGGGAACGGGACACGGTCTCCATCACGGCCGGGCTCCTCGCCGCCGGTCCGGTGGAAGGTGGGATCCTGGCGGACCGCGTCCGGAAGATCCAGGACCTCCGGGAGGCCCAGCTCCTCGCCCTGGTGGATGTACGCGGACCCAGGGAGGGCCAGCGTCAGGAGCGCCGCCGCCCTGGCCCGAGCGAGGCCAACCACCTGGTTGGACGGGAAGGTCCGCGACCACGGCTCTATGCGCTCCTGGTGCCGGTCCATGCGCCCAAGCCGGTACGTGGGGCGCGGCAGGTCGTGGTTGCCCAGCACCCAGGTGGCAGGGGCGCCCACGGCGCGGTGCGACGCCAGCGTCCGGTCGATTGACCGTCGCATTGGCCCCGCCGACCAGGCACGGTGCGCGAGGTCGAAGTTGAACGCGGTGTGGAGCTCGCCCTCGCGCAGGTAGCGCGCCTGGCGCTCGGCCGGCAGGTTGATCTCGCCGACGAAGATGCCTCCTCGCTTGTCCGCCACGCGCCGCCACTCGCGGTAGATGGCGTGGACCTCCTCGCGGTCCTCGTACGGGTGCTCACCCGGCGCGGGCACCTCGCCGTCTGCGAGGTCCGGCAGCCGGGGGTCCTTTGCGAGGAAGTGCGCGACATCCACCCGGATCCCGTCCACGCCC
>CAIYZX010000713.1 GCA_903930745.1 uncultured Chloroflexota bacterium
GCGCCTCATCGCGGACTCCTACCGGCGATGGCCGGAGATCACCCGCAAGCTGGACGTCACGTACCGGCAGCTGGGCGGGATCATCACCGCGCTGGACGACGAGCAGGCCGCGAACCTTCCCGAGGAGCACGAGCTGGCCCGCGGCGTGGGCGCGGCCGCGGAGATCCTCACGGGCGACGAGGTCCGCGCGCTGGAGCCCCTGGTCTCGGACGAGGCGGTTGCGGGGCTCTGGCTGGCCGAGGAGGGCGTGATCGACCCGCTCCGGCTCACCGCGGGCTACGCGGAGCTGGCCGCCCGCAACGGGGCGCGCTTCCGGGTCCTGGCCCCGGTGACGTCCATCGAGCGCGACGGCGATCGCGTTGCCGAAGTGCGCGCACCGGGCGTGCGGGTCCGTGCCCGGTTCGTGGTCAACGCAAGCGGCGTGCGCCTGGGTGCGGTGAGCGCGCTCGCGGGCGGTGAGGCCTTCCACATGTGGCCGCGCAAGGGCGAGTACTGGCTGCTGGACCGCGAGTTCGGCCGTCGCCTCTCGCACATCGTCTTCGCCGCCCCCTCCGCTGAGAGCAAGGGCCTCCACGTGGTGCCCACCACGCACGGCAACGCGCTGCTGGGGCCGTCCGCGGACGAGATCCCGGATCCTGCGGACAAGGCCACGCACGAGGGGCTGCTCGCCTCGGTGTTCGAGCGGGCGCAGCGGCTGGTGCCGTCCATCTCGCTGGACCTCGCGATCAAGACGTGGGCGGCGAACCGCCCCGCGTCCGATGAGAAGGTGGTGGCGCGCGTGGACGCCACGGTGCGCAACCTGCTGCACGTGGCGAACCGCTCGTCCGGCGTGGGCGCCTCTCCTGGGACCGCGGACCACGTGCTGGGGCTGCTCCGCGAGGCGGGCCTCGATGCAGGAGAGCGCGCCGGGGCCGCCGACGAGATCCCGGCCACGCCGCGCCTCTTCGGCCACGCGGACCCGGCGTCACTCGTTGCGCAGGACCCGCGGTACGGGCAGGTGGTCTGCGTCTGCGAGCAGGTGAGCGCGGCGGAGATCACCGCCTCGCTGACCTCGCGGGTCCCCGCCCGCTCCATCGATGGCGTCCGCAAGCGCACGCGCGCAACCGCCGGCCGCTGCCAGGGGTCCGTCTGCGCCGCGGGCGTGGCCTTCCTCTGCTCCCTGCGCTGGAACCAGCGGCCGGAGGACGTCCTGGCCATCGACGGCGGGGCGCTGGGCGTGACGGGCGGGCCCGATGCCGGGGCGCGCGCATGAGCCGCGTCGTGGTGGTGGGTGCCGGGCTCTGCGGTCTCGCGGCAGCCACCGCCCTCGCCGAGCAGGGCCACGAGGTCACCGTGGTGGACCGGCTGCCGGCCATCGGCGGGCTCGCGGGCTGGGAGGACGCCACCGCACGCTCCCTCGATGCGGAGGGGCGCCGCCGGGGAGTGCAGCAGCGACTTGGCGCCACCGCGCTTCGCTGGACCGCCCCGGGCGCCGACGACGCCCCGGGATCCCTGCTCGTGGCCGCCCCCGGCGAGATCACCCATCTCGCCGCCGACCATCTCGTGATCGCCGCCGGCACGCGCCCGGCCACTCCCGCAGAGCTCCATCTCGCGGGCGACCGTCCCGCGGGCGTCCTCGCCGCCACCGTCGCAGAGCACCTCGCCGGCGCCCGCGTCACCCTGGGCCGCCACACCCTGGTCTACGGCGTCAGCCACTGGGCGGCCCTCGTCGCCCATCGCCTCGCGGCCCGCGGCACCCGGCTTGTCGTCCTTGGCCAGCCCGGCGCCGGGCGGCCTGCCTGGGCGGACACCTGGCTGGGCACCGGCGTCCTTCGCTCTGTCCATGGCCGTCCGCGCCTCGAGCGCGTGGCCTGGTCCGCGGCGCCGGACGGCGAGCTGCGCCACCAGGACGCGGACGCGCTCGTGATCGCAGCCCCTGCCCGCCCGCTGCGGAACGTGGAAGGCGCGGTCTTCGGGGGCGAGGCGGTCACGTTCATCGCGGAGACGGACCTCGCCGCCACCCCATCGGACATCGTGAGCCGGGCCCGTGCCGCGGCCCTCGCCATCCCCCTCGCCCACGCCAGGAGGCCCAGCGCATGAAGGTGAGCTCGCCCGTGGGCGACTTCCCGTTCACCCCGGAGTCCCTCCGCGTGGAGGGAACGGACGTGGTGGTGGAGGGTGCGATGGGCGCCTGGCCCGCCAC
>CAIYZX010000714.1 GCA_903930745.1 uncultured Chloroflexota bacterium
CGGGACCTGGACGATGCCCGCGTACGCGAGGCCGCCACCGGCCAGGACCACGAGGTCCTGCTCGGCCACCGCGGCCACGTCCGGCGCGCTCGCGATCGCCGTGGTCCTCGCGTCGCTCTACCCGGTGGTCACGGTGCTGCTCGCCGTGCTGCTGCTGGGCGAGCGGCTCACGGCGAGGCACGCCGGCGGCGTCGCGCTTGCCGCCGTGGCGGTGGGATTGATCGCCCTGGGCTAGGGCCACCGACGACCACGCGCGTCAGCGGCGGCTGACAGGCCCATGGTCAGGGCGAATGTAAGGTGGCTGCGACCGCCACTGCCATGGCCGCAGGGTCGCGGCTAGGCTCGCGCCATTGACCTGGCGAGCGTCCCGCCAGCCGCGCCTCTGCGCGGCACGTGAAGGGAGCGCGAGCATGTCCAGCCATCGACTGTCCTCCCGCCGGACGCCCCGGACGTTCCGGGCACTCGCCGCGGGCCTGCTGGCGCTCGCCACGGTCGGGGTCCCAGGCGCCTCGGCAATCCCCGTCGTCCTCATCGAGGACATCACCATCTCCAGCCGGGCCGTGTCGCCGTCCCTGGTCACGGCCGCGGGCACTGCCATCACCGCCACCGCCACGGCGGCACAGAATGCAGACTCCACGGTCGCTCTTGCTGAGGTCCGCGTCGATGCCGCGCCATGGACGGCGATGGCACCCGTGGACGGGGCCTGGGGCGCGACAGTGCATGGCTCCGAGGCGACGACCGCGCCGCTCCTTCGTGGGGCCACGGCGCTTGCGGCCTACGCTCACGGCTGTGCCGTGCTGGCGGACACCCGCGTTGCGTGCTGGGGGTCCAACGCATCCGGCCAGCTGGGCGACGGCACCACCACCGACCGGGCCTCTCCTGTCGTGGTACCGGGCCTCACCGGCGTGACCGCCATCGTGGCCGGGGATCGCCACACCTGCGCGCTCCTCGCAGACGGCACAGCACGCTGCTGGGGGTACAACGCATCCGGCCAGCTGGGCGACGGCACCACCACCGACCGGGCCTCTCCTGTCGTGGTGCCGGGCCTCACCGGCGTGACCGCCATCGTGGCCGGGGATCGCCACACCTGCGCGCTCCTCGAGGACGGCACTGCCCGCTGCTGGGGGTTCAACGCAGGCGGCCAGCTGGGCGACGGCACCACCGCCACCCGGGCCCTGCCGGGGCCGGTCGGGGGCATCACCGGCGTGACCGCAATCGCGGCAGGCGGGCTCCACACCTGCGCAATCCTCGCAGACGGCACAGCACGCTGCTGGGGGTACAACGCATCCGGCCAGCTGGGCGACGGCACCACCACCAACCGGAGCGCGCCCGTCATGGTACCAGGCCTCGTGGGCGTAGCCGCCATCGCGCTCGCCGGCAGCCACACCTGCGCGCTCCTCGCGGACGGCACCGTCCGATGTTGGGGGTACAACTACTTCGGCCAGCTGGGCGACGGCACCACCACCAACCGGAGCGCGCCCGTCATGGTGACGGGCCTCGCCGGCGCAATCGCCCTCACCGCCGGCACCTACCACACCTGCGCGCTCCTCGCGGCCGGCACTGCCCGCTGCTGGGGGTTCAACGACGACGGCGAGCTGGGCGACGGCAGCCGCACGCTGCGGACCTCGCCCGCCGCCGTGGCGGGCCTCGCCGGCGCAATCGCCCTCACCGCCGGCAGCTACCACACCTGCGCGCTCCTCGCGGACGGTACCGCACGCTGCTGGGGGTACAACGTGGGGAGGCTGGGCGACGGCACCAGCTCGACCAGGTTGACGCCCGTCGGGGTGACGGGCATCGGGGCGATGGGCCTGTCGGACGTGGCGGACGGCGTGCACCAGGTCTGCTTCCGCGCCACGAATGCGGTCGGAACCACCAGCACCGAGAGCATCTGCTCGCCGCTCACGGTTGACACCACGGCGCCCGCGCCCACCACGCCGGTGCTCTCGCCCTCCCGTGTCCCGGACACCACCACGGCGGTGGCCATCGGCTCGTCCGTCGGCGACGCGGTCTCCGTCGTGTCCGCGCAGTACCGCGTGGACGGCGGCACCTGGACCTCCATGGACTCGTTCGACGGCGAATGGGGCGAGGCCACCGAGGGCGCGACGGCGCTCCTGCCGGCCGCCACGGTGGCCGCCCTGGCCGAGGGAGCGCACCAGCTCTGCGTGCGCGCAACGGACAATGCGGGCCACACGAGCGCGGGCACGGCCTGCACCACGCTCGTGATGGATGCCGCCGCCCCCACCGCGACGACGCCGCGCGTCACACCCAGCGTGGTCAGCGGAACGGCCGCCCCGGTCGTGATCGCGGGCAAGGTCACCGATGCCGGGGGCGTCGCCTCCGCGGTCTACCGCGTGGACGCTGGGGCCTGGGCCGCGCTCTCCGCCCTGGACGGCGCCTGGGGCGGGGCCACCGAGTCCGTCTTCGGCTCCCTCTCGGCCGCCGCCGTGGCGGCGCTTGGCGATGGCGCCCACCAGGTCTGCGTCCGCGGCCTGGATCTCTCGGGCCACGAGGGCGATGGCACGGCGTGCGTCACCCTCACCATCGATCTCGCCGCGCCCGGGGTGGCCTCGTTCACCTCGACATCGGCAACGCCCACCGGTGCCGCCACCATCGACTACACGCTCGTCTTCACGGAGCCCGTGACCGGCCTCGAGGCCGGCGATCTCGCCAATGCGGGCACGGCGTCCGGCTGCACGCTCACCCCGTCAGCGGCCTCCGGCTCCTCGTTCACGGTCTCCGTCTCGTGTGCAGGCAGTGGCACGGTGATCCCGGTGCTCGCCGCCGGGGCGGTCGCGGACGGCAACAGTCACGCCGGGCCTGCGGCGGACGCCACGGCCGCCTCCACGATCGTCTTCGATCCTGCCGCACCCTCGTTCGGCACCGCGCTCACGGTGGCGCCGAAGGCGGGCGCGGTCCTGCCTACGGCATCGGGCACCTCCGGCATCCCGGTCGTGCTGGGCTGGGCGGCCGCCGACGACTCGGGGGCGATCGACCACTACGTTCTCGAGACCTCCGTCAACGGCGGCTCCACGTGGACGACGGTGGCGCTGGCGTCCGCGACCGCCGTTTCCTCAACGGTGAACACCCCGTCCACCGGGACGTGGCAGGCACGCGTGACGGCGTACGACGCCGTGGGCAACCACAGCACGTCAGCCGTGACCCTCGCCGCGCCGCGCCTCGTCCAGCAGGCCGGCGCGGGCGTGACCGCCACCGGGACCTGGACGGCGGTCACCGGCGCAACGCTCTCCGCGGGCTCCGCCAAGTGGGCAAAGGCCGCCGGTGCCTCCGCCACGTACAGCTTCACGGGGCCCGCCGCCATCGGCATCGTGGCCACGCGGTCCGCCGCCTCGGGCTCCTTCAAGGTGCTCGTGGACGGCGTGCTCAAGGCCACGGTCAGCCTCACCGCCGCCACGACCAAGACCAGGGTCATCGCCTGGCAGGGGAGCGTGGTGGGGGCGGGCGCCCACACCGTCAAGCTGGTGGTGGTGGGCACCGCGGGCCATCCCCGGGTGGACCTGGACGCGTTCGCCGTGCTGCGGTAGACGCCACCGGGAGGCTGGTAGTATGCGCGTATGCGGCGCATAACGATCAGCCTCCCGGATGATCTCGTGGTCGCGCTCGAGCGTGAGACGCGGCTCCGCCATTCGTCCGTCTCGGCGATCGCGCGCGAGGCCATCGAGCAGCGCCTCGGCATCGCCACCGGGGTGCCGCGCGACCTTGCGTTCGTGGGGATCATCGATGGGGAGGGCGGTCCCTCCAACATCGCGGAGCACCTGGACGAGTACCTCGCCACCGCGTGGGGCACGGGCGACGGAGAGACCCCGGGC
>CAIYZX010000715.1 GCA_903930745.1 uncultured Chloroflexota bacterium
GCGGGCGAAGCGCTGCTCGCCGGAGTCCGGGTCACGGAGGCCCACGGCGATGGACAGGCTGAGCGTGGAGATGTACGGGAACGGGTGTCCGGGGTCCACCGCGAGCGGCGTGAGGACCGGGAAGATCTCGTCGTGGAAGCGGCGCCGCAGCGTGGCGTGGTGCTCCGGGACGTCCTCGTAGTCCAGGATCTCCACGCCCTCGGTGGCCAGCTCGCTCCGGATCTGGTTCCAGATGGTGGAGTGCTCGGCGATGAGCTCGCGGACCCGCTCGCGGATGGCGGTCAGCTGCTGGGCGGGCGTCAGGCCGTCCAGGCTGTGGTGGCCGGCGTTGGAGAGGTCCTGCCGGCGGAGGCCGGAGACGCGGACCTGGAAGAACTCGTCCAGGTTGTTGGCGAAGATCGCCAGGAACTTGACGCGCTCCAGCAGGGGATTGCGGCTGTCGCGGGCCTCGTGCAGCACGCGGGCGTTGAACTCGATCCAGCTCAGCTCGCGGTTGAGGATGGGCCCCTTCTGGTCCCGGGCGCCTCGGCGGCGGCCGCGACCGGCAACGCGCGGACCGGGGGCGGGGCGAACGGTGGCCATGGATCCTTCTGCCGTGCTGCTTCGGGCGCCGGATCACGGCGTTTCTGGAGGCACGCCGTACAACCCGATCCCGGTCGGGGCCGTCACTCTACCACTCGCGTACGCGCGTCCCCAATAGGGCGAAGTCCTCGAATCGCGTGCAGGAATCCCGCACGGCCGCGGTGGCGTGCGCGTATGGTGCACTCCTTCGGCGATACGGTCCGCCTGGAGACCGCCCGGGACACGCACAAGGGGAACGTGGATGGGTCAGCGGTTGGCAGGGCGCCAGGCGGGCGCGATCCGGCGCCGGGCTGTTGCGCTTGTCGCGACGCTTGCTGTGGTTGCACTGTCGGCACCGCCGGTCCTCGCCGTGGACCTGACGCCCCCGGCGGTCAACTCGCTCACGCCTGACGTGACATCCACGGCCGGCGGGTCCGTCTCGTTCACGCTGCAGTTCACGGAGCCCGTGCTGGGTCTCGCCAAGGCGGACTTCCAGCCCCAGGCGGCCGGCCTGACCGGCTGCGCCGTGGACACGCTGACCGCGATCCCGGCCAGCACCACCGGGTACACGATCACCGTTGCCGGGTGTGTCGCCGCCCTCGCGGGCACGCTCGCGATGCGCCTCTCCTCCGGATCCGTCACGGACGCCTCCGGCAACCCGGGCCCAACCACGCCCGCAACGTCGTCCACGGTCCTGGTGGACCAGGTGGGTCCGGTCGTGAGCACCCCTGGCCTCTCGGCGTCGCTCGTGGCCCCGGAGGCCGTGATCACGGTCACCGCGTCCATCGTGGACGGCTCCACGATTGCCTCCGCCGAGGTCAGCGTGGCGGGCGGCCCCTGGCAGGCAATGGCCGCACAGGACGGTGCGTTCAACAGCGCCGCCGAGACCGCCACCTGGAGCGGTAGTGCGCCCGCTGCCTCCTACGTGCAGCAGCCCTACGCCGTGTGCGTCCGCGCCACGGACGGCCTGGACAACATCAGCGCCTCCAGCGCCTGCGCCACCCTCACGGTCACGGACACGGTCGCACCGGACGCCGTCATCGTCCCGGTCTCGGAGCCCCGTGGTGCCGCCCCGGGCACCCACACGTTCGCCATCGGCTTCCCGGAGGCCGTCACCGGGCTTGCGCTGGGTGACCTGCGCGTCGTGGACCAGGTGGGGGCCGCGACGGGCTGCACGCTGGAGAACCTCTCGGGCGCGCTCGCCTACTTCACGGTCGATGTGTCAGGCTGCTCGGACGGCCTGGTCGCGGTTGAGCTCCTCGCCAACGCGGTCACGGACGCCCACGCCCACACCGGACCAGCGAGCGCGGTGCATTCCGGCGACCTCACTGCAGACCTGACCGCCCCCGATCTCCAGGCGGGAGCCCCGTGGTCCACGATCGTGCGTGCCGGCAGCCTGGGCGGCATCGCCGTCAAGGCCTCGGACGCGAACGGCGTCCTGGGTGTGTACGCGACGGTCAATGGGTCGCTGCCCCCATCGGCGCTGCTCCTGGACCCCGCCTCGGACTGGACGGTCGCGACCGCCTCCGCGACGCTCGGCGCCGTGGTGGACCTGGCGGCCGGTGCACGCCATGCCTGCGCTGTCCTCGAGGACGGCACGGTCCGGTGCTGGGGTGACAACCGGATGGGCCAGGCGGGCTTCCCGGGTGGTTCCTTCACCGGGACGCCCACGGTCGTGGCGGGCATCGCCGGGGCGACGGCCGTGGCCGCGGGCGAGGCCCACACGTGCGTGCTCCGGCGGGATCGGACGGTCTGGTGCTGGGGCGACGGACGGTCCGGTCAGGCCGGCGCCGGCATCGCCTACTGGTCCGCCACGCCGGTCCAGGTGGGCGGGATCAGCACGGCCGTGCAGATCGCGGCTGGCGGCGACACGTCGTGCGCCGCGCTGGCGGACGGAACCGCGCGCTGTTGGGGCAGGGGATCCTACGGCCAGCTGGGTGATGGCAGTCTCACCGCCACGTCGCCCACGCCGGTCGCCGTCGCCGACCTGTCAGGCGTCACGGACATCGCCGTTGGCCCTCGGTCCGCGTGTGCCGTGAACGCCGGCGCCGCCTACTGCTGGGGCGTCAACTGGGCCGGCGAGATCGGCGATGGCACGAATGGCTCGCATCCCTCGCCCTCCGCGGTCGTTGGCCTCCCGTCCGCGGCGACGAGCATCGTGGCGGGTGAGGCCTTCGCCTGTGCCGTGGTCGCGGATCTGAGCACCTGGTGCTGGGGCGGCGGCCTCTCGAACGGCCTCCTGGGTGACGGGACGCGCCCAGGCACCGCCGCCTCCGCCGTGGCGTCCGCGTACACCAACGTGGCCGGGCTGGCGGCCGGCAGCGACCGTGGCATCGTGCATTCCGGTGCCACCGCCTTCCTGTGCGCCATCGACGCCTCGGACCACGCCGTGCGCTGTTCCGGTTCTAACACGCGCGCCGAGCTTGGACGGGCCACCACCTTGGACGGTGCCACGGCAGCGCTCGTCGGCGACCTGGGGCCAAGCGCCAAGGTGGTCGCCGGTGACGGCTTCGCCTGCTCGCTCGGGACCCAGGGCGACGTCGCCTGCTGGGGCGACACCAGCCTTGGCCAGACGGGCTCCGGGACGGGGTCGCTGGCGACACGCCCCCACGGGGCCCGGGACCTCTACTCGCCGTCATCCATCGCCGTGGGCCCAACCGGCGCGTGCGAGACCATCGGCTCTCGTATCGCGAAGTGCTGGGGTGTTCTCAACGGGACGAAGCTCAGCCTGTATCCCGTGAACCTGCCAGGCATCGTGGGAACGCTCTCCACGGTGCAGTCCATCGATGTCGGCCGCTCCCATGTGTGCGCGGTGCTCATCGACCGTGTCGGCCGCTGCTGGGGCCTCGGCACAAGCGGCCAGCTGGGCAACAACGGGACGTCAACGTCGGCCACACCGGTGGACGTCGCGGGCCTCGTGACGGCTACGGCGATCACCGTCGGCCTGCGCCACTCGTGCGCGGTCCGGGCGGACGGCACCATCGTCTGCTGGGGCGAGAACACCGTGGGCCAGCTGGGCACCGGCGACACCACGAGCCACGCGGTCCCGGTCCAGGTTGCCACGATCACCGCAGGTGCCACGGCGGTGGACTCCCAGGCGCTGCACACGTGCGCGGTGGTGTCCGGGGGCATCGTTTGCTGGGGTGCCAACGACGAAGGCCAGCTGGGCAACGGCACGTCCGGCCTGCCCGCCACCGAGCCCCAGTACGTTGGCTACAAGAATGCGCTCGACGTCGCCGTGGGGGACGCCCACTCGTGCGCGCTCCTCGCCACGGGCAACGTCACGTGCTGGGGAGCGAACGGTGCCGGCCAGCTTGGCAACGGCTCCACGATCGCAAGCTCCAGTCCGGTGCTCGTGTCCGGCGTCTCCGGGGCCACGGACATCGCCGCTGGATCGGACTTCACCTGTGCGGTCACGGGTGCGTCCCTGGTGAAGTGCTGGGGCGGCTCGCAGATCGGCCTGCGTGGCGACGGGACCCTGAACCTGCTGCCGAGCACGCCAACCGCGATTCCCGGCACGGATGGGGCGACGGCGATCGATGCGGCCGGCGGCTCCGTCTGCGTCACCTTCGCCGTCGGCGATGTCGCCTGCTGGGGCGACAACACGTTCGGCCAGCTCCAGGCGGGCGAGAGCGGCGCCGAGGGTGCGGCGACCCCGCCGCGTGACGGCCTGGCACTCGTCCCGACGGGCGTGGCCGGTCTCGTCGGTGGCCTCGCGGAGGGTGCCAACGAGGTCTGCCTCCAGGCCGTTGACTTCGCGGGCAACCACTCCACCGTCAAGTGTTCCACGATTACCCGGACGTCCGATGTGACCCCGCCCGTGGCGACGATCACGTCGCCCGCAACGCCCACGAACCTGGCGACGCTGGGCTACGAGGTGGCGTTCGATGAGCCCGTGACGGGCTTCGGGCCCTCGGACATCTCTTTTGCCGGCTCCACGGCAACGGGCTGTACCGTCGCGGCCCCCTTCACGGACCTCGGCGCCAGCTGGGGCGTTGGCGTCAGCGGCTGCTCTGCCGGCACCGTGGTGCTGTCCGTCCTCGCGGGCTCCGTGGAGGACGTGGCCGGCAACCCGGGGCCGTTCCCGGGGGCCGCAGCCACGCCCGTCGTCGTGGATCGCACCGCACCGGCCGCAATCGTGGCGACCTGGGCGCCCACCACCGCCGTGGCGCTCCCGTCCCCGTCCAGCGTGTCCGTCCGCTTGACCTGGTCCACCGTCACGGATCCGTCCGGGATCGTGGAGCACCAGGTCCGCCGCAGCACCGATGGCGGCAGCACGTGGACCACGTTCCCCGGCACCACCACGGGTACCAGCTACATCGTCACGCCTACGACGGGCCAGGCCACGAGGTACTGCGTGGTGGCGGTGGACGGCGCGGGCAACCAGTCCGCGTGTGTCGCCGGGACGCCGGTCACGGCATCCATCGTGCAGCAGACCGCCGCCTCCATCTCGTACGCCGGTACCTGGTCAACACAGGCGTCTGCCGGCTTCTCCGCCGGCTCGCTCAAGTACGCCACGGCGGCCGGCGCGAGCGCCACCGCGACCTTCACCGGGCGGTCCATCGCGCTCGTGACGACCGTCGCGGCCAACCGTGGCAAGGTCAAGATCCTGCAGGGGAGCACGTTGCTGGCCGTGGTTGACCTGGCGGCGGGCCCGCGCGGCAACCAGCGAGTGGTCTGGCAGAAGACGTGGCCAACGGCCGTGGCCCGCACGATCAGGATCGTGGGGCTTGGCACCACGGGACGGCCGCGCATTGACGTGGACGCCTTCGTGATCCTGCGCTGAGCGGCCGCGCCGGCTCGGTGGGTCAGGCTTCCGGGACGTACCGCCGCTCGCCGGTGGACGGATCGATCCAGACGCGCATGGGGACGCGCGTGGACGGGTCCAGGAACCGCTCCTCGGTTGGCCGGAAGCGCGAGTCCGGCATCGCCGTCTCGCCGCCACCGCGACCGGCGTCGTGACCGGAGGCCTCTGCGTGGAGCGAC
>CAIYZX010000716.1 GCA_903930745.1 uncultured Chloroflexota bacterium
CCGGCGCTCCGTGACGGATCCGCCTTGTAGAACCGGTCGAAGAGCCGCGGCAGCGCCTCCGCGGAGACACCGGGCCCACGGTCCGCCACCACGATCACCGCGCCCTCCCGGGTCACGGTGAGCGAGACCTCGCACGGGGTGACGGGGGCGTGCTCGCGCACGTTGTCCAGCAGGTTGCCGAGGATCCGGTCCAGGCGCCGGACGTCCGTGTCCACGAGCACCGGTCCGGACGGGAGCGCCACGGACGCCTCCGGGAGGCGCGCGGTGACCGCACCCGTGATCACGCGGCCCAGGTTGACCACGTCCGTCCTTGCCTCCTCGCCGGCGGCATCGAACCGGGAGATCTCCATCAGGTCGTCAACCAGCGACCGCAGGCGCCGGACATCGCGGACCAGGAGCTCCGCGGCCCGGCGGGCGTCCGGCGGCAGGGCGAGGTATGCCTCCTCGATCATGGAGGCCTCCGCCACCAGCGCCGTGAGCGGGGTCCGCAGCTCGTGCGAGACGTCCGCCACGAACTGGCGGTTCTGCGCCTGGGCCGCCTCGAGGCTGGCAACCGTGGCCTCCAGCGATGCCGCCATCCGGTTGAACTCGGTTGCCCACCGCGCGAACTCGTCCGTGCCGCGCTGGGGGACGCGGGTGGCGAGGTCGCCGGAGGCGATGCGCCGCGCCGCCTGGCCCGCCTCGGCCACCGGCCGGAGGATCCCGCGGGCGATGCGGTCCGCGGCCAGGAGCGCGAGGCCGATGGCGAGCCCGGCACCCGCGAGCAGCGCGAAGCGGAGCTGCGCGAGGGCCGCCTCCAGCTCATCGACGGGAAAGACGAAGTAGAGCTCCGGGGGCACGCCACCCTGGCGGCCGCCCACCACGAGGACTGCGCGCCCGGCCAGCGCCTGCCAGGCGTAGCCCAGCTGGCCGGCGGCCACGGCCTCGCGGAGCCGCGGGTCCAGCTGGGCCAGCGCACCCTCCAGGCCCTCCGCCTCGTACGGCGAGCCGTCGCCGAAGTCCGCCAGCACCTCGCCCTGGCCGCGGAGCCGGAACGCGTCCGGGAGGCCGGAGGCGCGGAGTGCGGCGGCATCGGAGGGATACGGGTCAGCGCCGGGCAGCAGGACGGCGAGGTTGTAGTCCGCCTGCTGGCGGGCGTCCGCGAGGGCCGCGGACCGGAGGGACGCGTCCACGAAGGCGTACGCGCCGATGCCGATGGCGCCCGCGGTCAGCGCGACGAGTGCGACGAGCGTGAGCGACAGCCGCGTCCGGATGCCGCGCATCAGGCCCGGGCCGCCTTGTACCCGGCACCCCGCACGGTGACGAGCAGCACGGGATCGGCCGGGTCCGCCTCCACCTTGGCGCGGAGCCTGCCCATCGCCACGTCCACGAGGCGCGAGTCGCCCAGGTAGTCATAGCCCCAGACGTGGTCCAGGAGCTGCTCGCGGGTGAGGACCTGGCCGGGCGCCTGGGCCAGCGCCACCAGCAGGTCGAACTCCGTGCGGGTCAGCGGCACATCCACGCCGTCGCGGGTGACGCTGCGGCCCGCGAGGTCGATGGCGAGCGTGCCCAGGTGCAGCTCTGCCGCCCCGGTGGGAGCGCCGCCCACCGCGGTGCCGGTGCCGGCGCCGGGGGCGCTGTCCGGCCGATGGCGCCTGAGCGCCGCGCGGACCCGGGCGACCAGCTCCGGCATCTCGAAGGGCTTGCGCACGTAGTCGTCTGCGCCCGCCTCCAGCCCCACCACCACGTCCAGCGTGTCGCCACGGGCGGTGAGCATCACCACGGGCGTGGTGGCCTCGCGGCGGATCGCCCGGCAGACCTCCAGCCCGTCCAGGCGGGGGAGCATCACGTCCAGCAGCACGAGATCCGGGCTGTCCGCGCGCCAGCGCTCCAGGCCCTCCGCGCCATCGGCGGCGACGGACACCGTGAAGCCCGCGGCCCGCAGGCCAAGCGCGGTGACCTCGCGGATCGACGGATCGTCCTCGACGAGCAGGATGGTGGCGTCCACGTCGCCAGTATGGCAGCGGCACGCGGGCCGGGCGCCAGTGCCGGGGCTCGCCCCGTTACCGGTCGTCCGGCTCCCCCGGAGGCGGCCCGGGCGGCAGCCTGCGCGGCTGCTCTAAGCCAGCGGCGGCGATCCCGTGACCAGGCGGCCGGTCAGACGTCCAGCGCGCGCTCCAGGAAGGCCAGCACATCGGCGCGCTCCGCGATGAGCTTGCCGATGGGCTTGCCCGCGCCGTGCCCCGCGTCCATGTCGATGCGGATCAGCACCGGGGCATCGCCCGCCTGGGCCGCCTGCATCGCCGCCGCGAACTTGAAGCTGTGTCCCGGGACCACGCGGTCGTCGTGGTCGCCCGTGGTGACGAGGGTGGGCGGGTACGCCGTCCCGGCGCGGAGGTTGTGGAGCGGGGAGTAGGCGATGAGCCAGCGGAACTGCTCCGGGTCCTCGGCGCTGCCGTAGTCGGACACCCAGGCCCAGCCGATGGTGAACCGGTGGAAGCGGAGC
>CAIYZX010000717.1 GCA_903930745.1 uncultured Chloroflexota bacterium
CAAACGCGAGGCCGATGGCCCCGGCATGGGCGGCGGCCCAGAGGTAGGCGCGGACGGAGTGGTTGACCATCGCCGGCGACGAGAACCGCTCCACCACCTCGCGCGCCAGCCTCGCCGCGGGGGAGTCCGGGATCCGGATGTTCTTGAGGTCCATCGGCGGATCGTCGCACACGCTGGGGCGGCATCGGGCGCCCCGTCGCGCCGGCTCGGCGGCATCGGCGCCCGCGCCCTGTCGTGCCGGCATCGGCGCCCCGTCCCGTCGCATCGGCGACACTGGCGGCATGCGCAAACCCTCCGGCCGCCCGCGGCCCACGTTCGCCGCGAAGCCGGGCCGTGGGGCGTGGCCGTCAGACCACAAGCTCTCGAAGAACCCGCGCAAGCAGGTTGGCCGGGCCATCGATGCCGTGGTCCTGCCGGAGCGCCGCATCCCGGCGCGCGTGGTTGCGCACCTGGGTCCCGCGAACTCCGGCAAGACGCACGCCGGGCTCTCCGCGCTGGTGGCCGCCGGGTCCGGCGCCTATGCCGCGCCCCTGCGGATGCTGGCCCAGGAGGCGTACGTCCGCCTGGTGGAGCAGCTGGGCGAGGACCGTGTGGGTCTCGTCACCGGCGAGGAGCGGATCAACGAGCGGGCGCCGGTCATCGCGTGCACCGTGGAGATGCTCTCGCCTGCCCGCCGTGGGGTCATCGTCCTGGACGAGGTCCACTGGGCGGCGGATCCGGACCGCGGCTCCGCGTGGACGCGCGTGCTCTGGCACTCGGGGGCGGACGAGCTCTACCTCGCCGGGGCGCCCGATGCCGAACCCATCCTCACCGCCGCGTACGGCGACCGGTTGACGGTGGAGTGGACGTCGCGGCTCACGGGGCCGCTGGAGATCGTGGGCGGCCGCTCGCTGGACGAACTGGCGCCGGCCACCGTGGTGGTGGCGTTCTCGCGCGCGGCGGTGATCGCGCTGGCGGCGCGGATCCACGCGGTTCGGGGTGGCGCGGTAGGCGTCCTGTACGGCGCGATGCCCGTGGCGGCCAGGCGCAACCAGGTGGAGCAGTTCACCTCCGGCGCCACGGAGGTGCTGGTGGCCACGGACGTGCTGGGGCACGGCGTGAACCTGCCGTGCCGGACGGTGCTGTTCGCGGAGACCACGAAGTTCGATGGGGTGGAACGGCGGGATCTCGCCCCGTGGGAGGTGGCCCAGATCGCGGGCCGGGCCGGGCGCTACGGCCTCCACGAGGATGGCGAGGTGGGCTGGCTGACGGGCCTGTCGTGGCTGCGGCCAGATGGGCGGGTGGTGGCGCGGGGCCTCGAGCCGCAGGCGGGCGTGGGTCCGGGGTTCGTGACGCCCGCGTACCGGCGATTGACGCGCGCCCAGCTGGGGCCGGCCCGGGCGGATCTGCGGGCCATCCCGCCGCATCGCTGGGCGGAGGCGCTGGACGCGTGGGCCCGTGCTGCGCAGGCCGCGACCCGTGAGGCGGGCTGGCTCCGGCCCGCGCCGGTGGCGCCCATCCGGGACCGCCTCTTGGTCGTGGGGCCGCAGCGGCTTCGGCGCCTGTCTCCGGACGACGCCTGGTCGTTCGCGCTGGCACCGGTGGACGCGACCGATCACTCGGAGCTGCTGATCCGCCTCGCGGAGGCGCTGATCACGGGCCATCGTCTCGCGGACCTTGTTGATCCAGGGGGCGTGGAGGGGGCGCCCATCGCGGTGGCGGAGGCGGTGGCGGCCCGGGCCGCGATCCTGCGGTGGTTCACGCGGCGCCACCCGGGCATCGGCGGGATCTCCGCGTCCCAGGCGGACGCGCTGGAGGCGGCGGCGTCCGCGCGGTGCATCGAGCTGGTGCCGGTGACGATCGAGGGGACGCCCGCGGGCCGGTGCGTGGACTGCGGCGCGGAGTCCGCCCCGTGGTTCACGCGCTGTGACGCGTGCCAGCTCCGGGCTGGCGGCCGGGTCTCGGGCGGTGGCGGAGCTGTGGCCGTGCCGGGTTCCGCGTCCTCGCCCGGACGTGCCGCGCCTGGCGCTTCTGGCCGTGCCGCAACCGGCGGTGCTGGCGGTCCCGCGAGTCGCGCCGCCGGCCAGGGGGAACGTGCCCCAAAGCCGCCCCCCAACCGGGCCGAACGCCGCCGCCGAGCCAAGCGCTCCCGCTGACGTCAGCCCCGCGGCTACCGCCTCGGGCCGTGTCGCCTGGCAGGCGACCAAATCGCCGATTGCCGGCCCATCTCGGCCCATTTCGGCCGGTTCGTCGCCTGCAGGTCGACAAACCCAAGGGAATTGGCGCGATGCGGCCCCGCCAGGCCCTCGGATTGAGGGTTTTGGCGACTGCCAGGCGACAGGCAGGCCGCGGGGCCGCCGAGGTGTCGCGTACAACGCCACGAAAGCGGGAATACGGGGCGGCCAGGGGCGGATCAGGGGCGGATCAGGGCTCCTTCGGGCGTGTTTGGGCGCCTCCGGACGGGTTTCGTCGCGTGGGAGGCGACAGAACCAGTGAAACGGGCATGCTGGAGGCCGGAATCGGCGGATCCAGCCGCCGGCTGACGGGTTTCGTG
>CAIYZX010000718.1 GCA_903930745.1 uncultured Chloroflexota bacterium
CGGCGGCTCAGCCGAAGGACTGGACCGGAGCCCCGAAGACGCCCTCGTCCGGGACGATGCCGAGACCCGGGCCCTCCGGCACCTTGATCCACCCGTTCTCGATGTTGATCCCGTTCTTGGAGTCGTAGTGCTCGGCGATGTACGGGGCCGCCAGCCAGACGCCCTCGGAGAGCTCCGGGCGCACGGTGGCGCCGATGGCCACGCACGCGGCCGCGATGATGTCGCCGCCCCAGGAGTCATCGCAGGTGTGGGGCAGGGAGCGGAGGGCGCACAGGTCGCGTACCGTCCGCATCACGGACAGGCCGCCCAGGCGAGTGACCTTGAGGCCGAAGCCGTCCGCCATCCCCTCGCCGATGACCCGGACCACCGCATCGAGGCCCGTGGACATCTCGTCGATGTAGATGGGATGGCTGATCAGCTTCCGCGCGATCGCCACCTCCTCGAGCGAGTTGAGGGGCTGCTCCATGATGAAGTTGATGTCGCGGCACTGGTTGGACACGAACATGATGTCGCGCACGTTCCAGCCGCGGTTCGCGTCCACCGCGAAGCGCACGCCGGAGGGCAGGACCTCGGCGACCTTCCTGATCGCCTCGATGTCCACGTCGATCGGCCGGCCGCCAACCTTGAGCTGGATGCGCGGGTAGCCCTCGGCCGTCTTCTCCCTGGCGATGCGCGCCGCCTCGTCCGGGCTGACGATGCCGGACGCGTAGTAGGAGGGGACGGACTCGCGGACCGCGCCGCCCAGGAGGTCGCAGACGCGGGCGCCGTACGCCTTGCCGGAGATGTCCCAGAGGGCGATGTCGAACGCGGCCTTCGCGCCGTTGAACCCGTTGAGGGCGTTGTCCATCGCGGTCCGGCAGCTCTCGATCTGCAGCGGATCCCTGCCGATGAGGGACGGGGCGATCTGGAAGATGGCGGCGCGCGCGCCCGCCGGGAACTCCGGCTGGTACGTGGGGCCCAGCGGCACGGTCTCGCCGTAGCCCTTGATGCCCGTGTCCGTGATCACTTCCACGATGGTGGCGTCAAGGGTGTAGAGATCGCCGGACTTGGCCGTCCGATACGAGCCGCCCTTGACGGGGAGATCCTTCTGGTAGACGTGGATCTCGGAAATCCTCACCGGTGCAGCCCTCTCCTTGACTCGTGAACGCGGCTTGACGCGGGGACGCGGTGCGCGGGATGGATGCGGGAGATCACGCCAGGCCGGCGCGCCCGTTCCGCATGTTGGCGATGTGCTCGTCGTCGTGGTCCGCGGCGATGCCGAGGAGTCCGGCGATGTCCATGCGCCCGTAGGTGTCGTGGACCCCGATGCGGGCCCAGCCCGCCTCGTCCAGTGCGGCAAGGCGCGCCAGCGTGGCGGCCCGCTCTGCTGCGAACAGCGCGAGGGCGCTGGCCAGCGTGGCGGCCTCCGGACCCGCGACGGGTCCGGGCTCCGTCCAAGACCAGGCGGCCTCCTCGCCGGCCGGAAGCACGGCGAGGTGGTCCAGGCGCTGGTGCCAGACGTCGCGTTCAACCGCAACGAGGTGCGCCACGTTCTCGCGGGCCGTCCACTCGCCGGCGGGCGGGCCGCCGGCGGCGTCATCGGCCGAGGCGACGGAGCGCGCCGCCGCGGCCAGGCGGTCCGGGAACCCGGCGAGCCTGGACAGCACGATGGCGCGCGCCTCGTTGCCAGTCATCGGCATCTTGTTCTCCTACGCCCCCGGCGCCTGCTGCGTCCGGATCACTCGGAGGCGTCCGGCATGGAGGCCTTCTTGCGGGCCACGAACTCGTCCAGCGCCTCGGCGATGCCCGGATCCATCGCGGGCTTCTCGTACTCGGCCAGCTGGCGCTTCCAGATCCTGGTCGCGCGCTGGGCCGCGTCCAGCGAGCCCTCCTCGAGCCACTGCTCGTAGCTGTTGTTGTCCGCGATGTCGGAGCGGTAGAACGCCGTCTCGAAGTTCTGGAGCGTGTGCTCGGTGCCGAAGAAGTGGCCGGCCGGCCCGTGCTCGATGATCGAGTCCACGGCCTGGGCGTTC
>CAIYZX010000719.1 GCA_903930745.1 uncultured Chloroflexota bacterium
ATCGCCACGCAGGAGCTGCCGCTCTCCGCCGGCATCCGCCGCGAGCGTGACCTCTTCGAGGGCCTGTTCGCCAGCGAGGACCAGGCTGAGGGCATGGCTGCGTTCCTGGAGAAGCGCCCGCCCGCCTGGAAGGGCCGCTAGGGCCGCGATACCGGCCCGGCGGCGCCCCCGCCGTCGGACGGAAGGCGCACCTCGAAGCGGGCGCCGATGCGGCCGGGCCGGTAGACCACGTCGCCGCCCAGCGACCGGGCGAGGCCTCGCGCCACCGAGAGGCCCAGGCCCGTCCCGTCGGACCCGTCGCGGCCCGTGCCACGCACGAAGCGCTGGAAGATCCGTCGCCGGTCGTCCGGTGGCACGCCGGGTCCCTCGTCCTCCACGGCGAGGACGATCGTGGTGCCCGTCTCGCTGGTGGCCGGTCCTGGCACCACCTCGATGTGGATGGGGCTGCCCGGCGCGTACTTGCGGGCGTTGTCCACGAGGATCCAGACGATCTGCTCCGTGGCCATTGGGTCCGTGAACGCGACCGCGCCCTCCGCCTCGTCGCTGATCGCCACGATGTCCTCTGCGCCAAGCTCGCGGGCCACGCGCGCGGCCAGCGGCGCCAGGGCGACGGGCTCGCCGTCCAGCTGCAGGGTCCCGGTCTCGATGCGCGAGAGGATCAGCACCTGGTTGACCATCCGCGCCAGGCGCCGCTCCTCGATCAGGATCGCCTGCGCGCGCTCACGGGCGAAGCCCTCGCCGAACATCTCCTCCAGGTCCGCGGCCGCGAGCTCGATGGTGGCGAGCGGCGCCCGCAGGTTGTGGCTGACGCTCCGCAGGAACTCGCGCTGCAGCCGGTTGGTCCGGTCCAGGCGATCCGCGCGGCCGGCCGCCTGGCCGTACACCTCCGCCTCGTTGAGCACGGAGCCCGCCAGGAGGCCCATCACCTCCAGGTCCGCCTGGTCCGCGTCCGTCCAGGTGGCGTCCGGGACCAGGCCCGCAGCGAGGTGGCGCCCGTCCGCGCCCAGGCCCATCGGCGCATCCACCGCGCGAGGCCCGCCCTGGTCGCCCGGCTTCGGGGCGCCCGCCGAGGCGCCGATCACGCTGCCCTCACCGTCCACCAGCCGGCACCATGCCAGCCCGAAGATCCCCGTGGCCGCCGTCGCGAGCTGGGCCGCCGCCTCTGCGGGCGCCAGGTTGATCGGCACGGCGCTGGCGGCGGCGAGGCATCGGCGGACCGTGGCCTCACGCCGGTCCAGCGTGTGGACCAGGCGGTCCAGGCCCGCGGCGAGGCGTGCGAGGTCATCGTCCGGCACCCGGCCCATGCTGGGTGGCACGCGCCCGTCCGCCACGGCGGTGAGCCCCTCGTGGATGGTTCCCAGCCGCGCCCGCAGGATCCGCGCAAGGAGGAGCGCCAGCAGCATGGCGATCAGCGCCGTGCTCGCGACCACCAGGATCACGAGGAGCGGCAGCGCGCCGCCCAGCACGCCGAGGGCGGAGACCCGCGACGCCAGGATGATCTCGCCGTCCGGCCAGCCCTCCACGATGTCCAGCCGCGCCCCGGTTATGTCGCCGCGGCGGACCACCGTGGCATGCGGCGCATTCGCGGCGGCGATGGCCTCGATGATGGGGCTCGTCTCCAGCTCCACCACTCCGTCCTGCCAGGTCAGGCCAACGGCGAAGCCCGTGAGGTTGGCGATCTCCGCGGCGAACCGGGCGTCAAGGCTCCGGGCCAGCACGATGTTGCCCACGGATGTCGCGGTGGGACTGGAGCCCCGGATGGTGTCGTCGTCGATGACGTAGAGGTCGCCCTCCACGGTGATGACCCGGGGAGACGGCCGGCCCTGCCCGGCTTCCGCGAGGAGCGCCGTGACCATCGCCGTGTCGCCACTCATCGCGGTCCCGTGCTCGGTGGTCACCACGCCGCCGCTGACCGTCCCCTGCTCAACGAGGAAGTCCAGCACCTGCGCGCGGACGGAGGTGAGGTCGCCGGAGCCCACGGCGGACGCGAAGGCGTCCCAGTCCGCGTAGGAGCGCACGAGCGCATCCAGGTCCTGCGAGGACCGGTCAACGGCGGTCCGGGCAGCCGCCACGGCGCGCGCGGTCCGGTCGCCGGCATCGGCATCGATCGCCTTGCCCACCTGGTCGTAGATGAGCAGGCCCATCAGGCCAACCGGGACCGACGCCGCGAGGACGAACGAGATGGTCGCCAGCCGGTTGAACGGGAGCCTGGGTCCGCCGCGCCGTCGCTGCGGGGGCCGGCTCACGACGTGGCGGGCTCGGGAGCACCGCCAAGGCGGTAGCCGCCAC
>CAIYZX010000720.1 GCA_903930745.1 uncultured Chloroflexota bacterium
CGAGGAGGGGATCTCCACGTCCCGCATGTACCTGGACGCGGAGCGGCCGGGCGTGGAGGACATCCTGGACCAGGTGGTGGCCGGGGTGCGGTCCTCGTGCACGTACGCGGGCGCCTCCACGATCCCGGAGTTCCACGAGCGGGCCCAGGTGGGGATCCAGAGCGCGGCCGGCTACGAGGAAGGGCGCCCCGTTCCCACGTCCTGGTAACGGCGGCGGCCGGCCCGAGGCCGTTGTTGGCTGCACCCTCGAGCGAGTCGCTCGGCGACTCATCGCCCACGCTCGAGCGGCGCGCTCCCGGACGGGTCGAAGGCGTCGGTTTGTGTCTCCGGGTGTCCTCGCGCCCTCGGGATCGCTCGATGGAGTGAGTCTCCCAGCGACTATGCCGACGGTGTGCCGGCGTCAGTCAGACGGGGCCGGGGTGTTGCGTACAACGCCACGAAATCGGGAGCCGGGCGCGTTTCGAACGCCGAGTGACCCGTCCTGGGGTGGATCTGCCCCCAACATGCTGCATTCCGGCGGCGATGCCCCGGCCTCGGCCGGCGGAATCCGGATTTCGTTGTTTCCAGCGCGACAGAATCCGGTGGCGAGGGGGAGGTGGACCGCCTCTTGCCCGCGCACGACGGGTTTCGTTGTGTTGTACGCGACACCCGGTTGTCGGCGGGTCCGCCCCCGGGCGCAGGGGCCGGACCGGTAGAGTCACGGGGCCATGCTGATCATCCTGCCCTCGTCCGAGACCAAGCTGGATCCGCCTGCCCGCGGCAAGACGCTGGACGTCGCCGCCCTGGGCTTCCCGGGTCTCAACGAGACGCGTGAGCGGCTGCTGGACGCGCTGGTGGCAACGTCCGCGGGCGCCGAGGCGCTGGAGCGGCTCCAGGTGGGACCGGGCCTCGCCGAAGAGGTGGCGCGGAACACGGCGATCCGGGCGCTGAAGACCCGGCCGGCCATCGAGCTGTACACGGGCGTGGTCCATGACGCGCTCGATGCGGCCACCCTCACCCCCGAGGCGCGCCGGCGCATGACGAAGCACGCGGTGGTGGCGTCCGGGCTCTTCGGGCTCCTGCGGCCCGCGGACCGGATCCCGCCGTACCGGCTGGACATCGCGTCCAGGCTGCAGGGGGCGGAGCGGCTGGAGGCGGCGTGGAAGCCGGTCCTCCCCGCGGCGCTGGACGAGGCGGCGGAGATGGCCGGGATCACGGAGCGGCGGGGCGTCATCGTGGACCTGCGGGCACAGAGCTACCAGGCGCTGGGGCGGCCCGCCCGGTTCGGGGCCCGGCTTGTCGCGATCCAGGTGGACGTGGATCTCACCAGCGGACGCCGCGCGCCCTCGTACGGGGCCAAGCAGGTTCGGGGCCTGGTGGGGCGGTTCCTCCTGGAGTCCGGCGCCAGGCCGAAGGATCCGGCGGCCCTGGCCGCGCTCATCGGGGAGCGGTGGGCGCACCGCCTCGAGGCTCCCGCGAGGACGGGCCAGCCCTGGGTGCTGACGGTGGTCCCGGACGCCTGAGCCCTGCGGCGCGGCGGCGGTCGGCGGTCGGCGGTCGGCGGTCGGTGCCAGGCGCCCGGTCCGCCGTTGAGGCGGGCGGTACCGCTAGGAGCGGACGCGCAGCTCGTCGATCGCCACGGTGGGATGCGCGGGCGTCGCGAGCACCCGGATCGTGATCGTGTGCGTGCCGGCGGTGGCGAACGTGTGCCGGTAGATGGCCACGTGCGGCACGAACCGGCCCTGCCAGAGGCTGACGCGGGCCACCTCCACGCCGTCCACAAGGATGGCCGCGCGACCACGTGTGGGACCCTTGGGCCCAAACCACGTCACGGACGTGCCGGTGAACGTGAGCGATGCCGTGGCGCCCGCGGTCTTGGACCAGGCCACGTTCCCGCCGCCGTAGTCTGGGAATGGCGCGTCCGCCCAGGTGCCGGTGTACGTGATCGCCGGGTTGTGCTCGTTGTACGCCGTGGTCACGGGCGCGGGCGGCACGGGCGGCTCCGGCTCAGGTGCCGTGGAGGCGCCGGCCGCAGGACCGGGCGAGGGGGCGCTCCAGCCGGACCCATCGGCGGACGCGAGGAGCACCGTGGGGCCCAGCGTCCCCGCCCAGCGCCAGGCGCCAACCGGGGCGTAGGCGGCGAGGCGGGTGGGGTCGCCGGCAACGGACATCGTCACGGAGAGCCAGGCGGCCGTTCGAGCGGTGGCGGCGTCGATGCCTGTGACCTCGTACGTGACGGACGCGCCCGGGGCCAGGTCCGCGGCGAGCGGGATGGCCAGCAGCGAGGCGAGCACAGGGCCGCCCGGACCGGCCGACGCGGTCACGCTGACCACGGTCTGCTCCGCCTGGGCGTCGAGGTGTGGCTGCGCGGTGGGGCCGGAGCCTGGGCCGGAACCGGGTACGGGAGCCTGGGCGACAGCGGGGATCGCCGCCCGCCCGGTGTTGGTGAGCGTGACGGTGACGCCGGCGCCATCGGGGGTGGCGGCCATGGAGACCGCGACGGCATCCTCGCCCCACACGTGGAGGTCCAGCGACGGGATCGCCGCGCGCTGCCGGGCGGGGAGCGGCGTGCCGCCGGCGTCCAGCATGGAGAGCTCCAGGCGGTACTCGCCCGGGGCGGCAGGCGCCTCGATGCCCAGCACTACGCCACGTGACGCGGTGCGGATGCGGGGCACCACGTGGCCCGTGGGCGCATCGGCATCGGCATCGGCATCGGTATCGGTATCGGTATCGGCATCGGTATCGGCATCGGCGCCCGAAGCCGGGGCGGTGACCCTCGCCAGCGCGGCATCGGCCTGGCCGGCGGCTCCGGCACCCTGCGCGGCTCCATCGGCGCCACCGGCGCCCCCGGTCGCGGCCACATCGGCATCCAGCGCAACCGGCACCCAGGTGGCCGCGAACGAGACGCCACCGGGCAGCTCCGGCCCGGCCCAGTCCACCGTCACGGCGAGCCGGTCACCCGCATGCGCGAGTCCGCGCACCGCAGGCGGCGCGAAGCGCACGGAACGTCCCGCGATGTCGCCGAGCGGCATGGAGGTGGCGATCCGGCTCACGCTGGTGCCCCACCAGCCGGACGAGGACCAGTGGATCTGCATGGCGCGCAGCGTGGGCTGCCCGGTCCAGAAGCGTCCGCCCTCGGTCAGGTACTGCCTGCGGATGAACGCGGCCGTGTAGTCGATGCCCGCCGCGAAGCTCTCCCAGGCCGTTGCGGACTCCATGGGCGAGCGGTCGTAGGCCGTGAAGCCGAAGAGGTTGTGCTTGTGGCGAGCGATGGCGGACGAGCCCCACCCGGACTCGTGCATCGCGGCCGCGAGGAGGAACCGGGCATTCACGCCGTACCTGCGCTCCGCGGCGATGAACGCGGCGCCCAGCGGAGGGAGGTCAGTGCGGGCGGCGAGGTACGCGTCGATGGCCCAGGCGGACTCCCCGCTGGACGAGAGCAGGTTCGTGTCCAGGCCGATGGGGCCGCCCACGCGGAAGGCGCGAGCCTGCGGCATGCGCGCATCCGCCGCCGGAGCGCCGATGCCCAGCAGGGCGATGACGGCGACCAGCGTCGCGACGACGCGGAACGGGCGGGGGAGCGGACGGGCCGCTCGAAGGGGTCTGGCGATCACACGACGGTACGGAGGGGGGACGGCGGGTGCGCCTCCACGGTCGCCCGGAAGGCCGCGATCCGTCAACCTGTCGATGGTCCTGCCCCGACACCCGCGCATGTATCGAACGGGCTACGGGATCCACGGCAGGCGCGCCGCGGGAGCCCCTACCGGCCGACGGTGAGCTCCACCGCCACGACATCGCCCACCTGGAGCGCCTCGCCCTTGCGGACGGCGTCCTTGATCGGCAGCAGGTAGCCGCCGTCCTTCGGGAAGAGCGACGTGGTGAACGTCGTCGCGCCCACCAGCCCGCGCACCGGGATCACGCCCCAGCCGTACGTGAGCAGCGATGCCATGGACCGGATCTCGTCGCCCACCTCCGGCGGCACGGCGATGAAGTGGTACGGCGAGGGGCCGCGCCACGTGAACAGCTCCCCGGAGAAGGTGGCCTGGAACGTCAGCTCCGGCGTCACGCGCCCTCCAGGTAGCGGACGAGCCCGGCCTCCAGGAACAGGTGTCCGGACGCGGAGAAGCCCACGAGCGTCACGCGCTCCAGGGATTGCGCCGCCCGGAGCCCGCCGATGACGGTCTCGATGGCGATGTCCGCCGCGAGGTCCTCCGGGAACCCGTAGACGCCGGTGCTGATGGACGGGAAGGTCACGTGCCGGGCACCCAGGCCCTCCGCGAGACGCAGACAGGTGGCGTACGCGGAGGCCAGTGCCTCCGGCTCGCCCTGGCGCCCGCCCTCCCAGACCGGGCCCACCGCGTGGAGCACCCAGCGCGCCGGCAGCCGTCCCGCGTCCGTGACCACCGCGCTCCCCGTTGGACAGCGCCGCACACCCGCAGGTCCGTACCGCCGCGCCAGGTCCGCCATGATCTCCGGCCCGCCGGCCCGGTGGATCGCGCCGTCCACGCCGCCGCCCCCGCGCAGGTCTCGGTTGGCGGCGTTCACGATGGCATCCGCTGGGATCCCGGTGATGTTGCCCTGCGTGACCGCGAGGACGCGCCCCGGTGCAACCTCGATCTCCATCGTCGCCTGCGCCTCTGCTTCGTGTGCCAGGACCTCGCCGGGCTGCTGCACGTAGAGTTGCACGCACGGCGATGTGAGGCGGGCATCCGTGGGGATGCCACACCTGGCGGTGAGGGAGCTGGTAGATGTCCGATCCGGTTCGCGTGATGCTCGAGCACGGCAGGAAGCGCACGGTCGCCGTGGCCTGGGAGTGGCCGGGCTGGGAGCGCGCCGGGCGCGGCACGGAGCCCGAGAACGCCCTGGAGCGCCTGGAGCTCTACCGGCCCCGGTATGCGCGGATAGCGTGGGCCGCCGGACCCGCCATCGGCGCCGCCTTCGATGCCACGGGCGCCCTCGTGGTGGAGGACCACCAGCCCTCGTCCGGGACCACGGACTACTTCGGCGTGAGCGGGCGATCCGCCACGGCGGAGCACGGTCCCGTCGCCGACGATGTGCTGGAGCGCCGCCTCGCCCTCGTGCGCGCCGCCTGGGCGCACTTCGACCACCTGGCGCTCACCGTCTCGCCGGAGCTGCGCCAGGGCCGCCGGCCGTCGGAGCGGAACCGCGACAAGGTGGTCCGCCACACGCTCTACTCGGAGCTGGACTTCTCCAGGCGCGTGGGCGTCCGCGAGGAGTTCGCCACGCTGCTGGAGGCCGACGGGCGCACCCGATACCGCGACGCCTTCGTGGACGCCATCCGGGCCTGCAACGCCGCTGGCGGCACCACGCGCACGTGGACGCTCCAGTTCGTGATCCGCCGGACCATCTTCCACACGCTGGACCACGCGTGGGAGCTGGAGGACAAGGACCTCACCGGGGAGGCGTAGGCCTGGCCCCGGCGTGCGCGGTTCGCGCCGTCAGCCCTTCGGCTTCGGTCCCGCGGCGCTCGCGCGCGCCTTCGCGTTCGCCGCCGCCTGGGCTCGCGCCGTGACGAGGGCATGGTTGATGCCCTTGGACGCATCCTGCCCGTGGGCCTCCGGGTGCAGGTACCTGCCTGCCTCCTCGCCCGTCTTGTCCTCCTCGACCGGCGTGCGGTTCGCCTCCGCCCAGGCGTCCCTGCGGATGCCGGTGACCTGCCAGGAGACCTCCAGGCCGGCCTCGCCGCCCGCGATGGTGAACGCGTTGTCTTTGATGCGGGACCGGACGTGCAGGGAGGGCGCCGCTGCGCCCACGGCCGTCAGCTGGTACCGGAAGTCCCGGTTGAGCGCCTCGAACCAGACCGGCAGCGTGACCGTGGCCTCGCCGCTGGCGTCCAGCTCCACCACGCCGTCGTACACGTTCTTCATGTCCGGGCTCTCCACGAAGGAGTGGGACAGGAACCTGTGCGCCGGATCCAGGGGATGGTCGATGCGGAACGTGCCGCCGGCCTTGGAGAGGGTGCCGGTGACCTCAAGGTTGCCGAAGACCTTGGCCTTGCCGTTGGAGATCACGCCGTAGCCGGTGCCGGTGTTCGTGCCCAGGACGCCGGCGTACAGGGAGCTGCCGCCGCTCTGGCCGGCCACGCCGTTGCCGCTCTGGCTGTTGCCCGCCACGCCCGCACCGCTCTGGCTGTTGCCCGCCACGCCGGTGCCCCCGGTGGTCTCACCACTGACGCCGCCTGTCGTCCCGGAGCCGACCACGCCGTAGCTGGACGTGGACTTGCCGCGCACGCCAACGCCATCCGTGGAGATGCCGATCACGCCGGCCCCGCTGCCCTGGCCAAGGCCAATGACGCCCGTGGGCCCGGCGAACTCGCCGGCGGCCGGGTAGTAGTCGGCGTGGACGGCATCGAGATCAGGGGCCGTGGCGCCCGCCGTGAGCGCCCTGAGCGCGACGCCCGCGTTGGAGGTGGTTCCCGGGTCCTGGTTGAGCGCCAGGACGGCCAGCTTGGTCTTGCTGGACGTGTAGGCCTCCACGCCGTTGCCGGCGCTGCTGTCCGAGACGATGGACGGGCTGCTCGTGGAGGTGGCCCGCAGCGCGGTCCCGGCGTCTGAGTGGGCGGCGATGCCCAGGTTGCCGCCCGTGGCCACGATGCCGATGGCCGTGGACGCGAACTCGCCCGCCGCCGGCCAGTAGCCCGTGTTCGTGATCGTCGCGTCCGTCGCGCCGGCTGCCAGGGCGCGGATGCCCACGCCCGCGGTGGACCCGGACCCGTTGTCGTTGGTGACGGTGGCGGCGGGTGTGGTTGCGGCGCCGCCAAGGACCTGGAGTCCAGGCCCGCTGGCGCTGCGCCCGATGAGGCCGGCCCCGCTGGACGACCGGCCCACCACGCCCGCGCCGTCCGTGTTCGCAACACCGATGACGCCGCTGGCCCCGGCGAACTCGCCCGCCGCCGGGTACACGCCCCAGTCGTGGACACCGGTGATGTCGGAGAGGGCCGCCGTGCCGCCGATGGCCCGGACCGCG
>CAIYZX010000721.1 GCA_903930745.1 uncultured Chloroflexota bacterium
CCCCCGATGCTGAATGACGTCAAGGGTCTCCGCGAACCCCTCCTTGACGTCACGTTGAGACTCCCCGGTGCTGGATGTGACGTTACGGTCCGGGTTCAGGCGAGGCTTGACGTCATTCAGCATCCGGGTGTCTAACGTCATGCGCCACGGCGCTTCGGTGGTGGGAGGTTGGGGGCGTAGACTCCGCGCCATGGCAGCGCTGAAGGTGGCCCTGGTCCAGTACGAGGCGCGCGACGACGTCGCGGACAACCTGGCGCGCGCGTCTGCGATGGCCCGCGAGGCCGCCGCGGGCGCGGACCTCGTGATCCTCCCGGAGTACGTGCAGTACCGCGGGTCCGCGGACGGGTTCCGCGCATCGGCAGCGCCCGTGCCCGGGTCCACCACCGCGCCGTTCGCCGCCGTGGCCGCGGAGCGCGCCGCGTGGATCCTGGCGGGATCGCACGCGGAGATGTCCGGCGACCCCCGGCGCCCGTACAACACCGCGGCCCTGTTCAACCGGTCCGGCGCCCTTGCCGCCACGTACCGGAAGCTCCACCTGTTCGACGTGTCCGTGGACGACGGCCCCTCGGACAACGAGTCGGCCCGTGTCACGCCCGGCGATCGCGCGGTGGTGGCGGACGTGGACGGCGCGCTCGTGGGCCTCTCGATCTGCTACGACCTGCGCTTCCCGGAGCTGTTTCGCGCGCTCGCGCACGCGGGGGCGCAGGTGCTCGCGCTGCCGGCCGTCTTCACGGAGCGCACCGGCCGCGACCACTGGGAGCCGCTGGTCCGCGCCCGCGCCATCGAGAGCGGCGCCTGGTTCCTCGCCTGCGGTGCGTCCGGCGCCGGCGGCCCGGGGGCGATCCCCGCGTGGGGCCACTCGATGATCGTGGATCCGTGGGGCCGCGTGGTCGCCGAGGCGGGCATGGACGAGACGATCCTGCGCGCGGAGATGGACCTGGACCTCTCCGCTCGCGCCCGGCGCCAGATCCCGGCCCTGGCCAACGTCCGCCCTGACGCGCTGCCGCCCCACCGTTCCGTGGAGCTGGTCCGCCCCTAGTCGCCCAGCGGCCTGGGTGTCAGGCCCAGCAAACGCCCGACCGCCGCAGCGAACGTGTCCGGGCCAAACGGTCTTGGGAGGCATTCGTCCCAGTCACCGTCGACCGGCAGCAGCCAGGCCGGCATCATCAGCACCGGCAGGCGGGCCAGCCCCTCTGCCAGCTCGCGTCGCCGGGTCTCCGCCAGGGCCTCAGGTCCGTCCATCGCCGGCAGGACGTCGCGCAGCACCATGGCGTCCACCGGTGCCGCGCCGAAGCGGAGCTCGATGGCATCCATCCCCATCTCGCCCTCGACGACGGCCACGCTCTCAGCACCGAAGCCCACGGTCACCGTCCTGCGACGGATCACGCGGGTAATCCTGTCGTGGTCGACGATGGCGAGGACGAGCGACCGGGCGGGCTCCATCGGGCCTCGATGCCGCCTCGGCCAGGCCCGTGCCATCCCCCGGTCAGGCCGCCCGCGCGACCACGGCCGGTCGCCGGTGCGTCATTTGCCCAGACGCTCGGCTGCGTCGCAGGGCGACTGCGTCGAGGGTCTGCCGGGACGAGGCACCGTCTCGCCGTCCGGGGACAGTGCCCACCCAGCGGGCAACCCAGCCGACGCCCCGGTGATCCTGCATCTCCACGCGGGCAGAATCGGCAAGGAGCGCCCACATTCGCCGGATATGCATCCGGAAGCGGGCAGGAATGCACCTCCGCCGTGCAGGTTGCCCGCCGGGCGGGTACCGGGCGCCGGACGGGCACCGGGCGCCGCGAGGGCCGGCGAGAAGGGTTACGCGGCCTCGGCGCGGCGGGAGCGGAGCACCCGGGACGTGAAGGGGACGCGGAACTCGCGGAAGACCTCCTCCGACACAAGGAACCCGGCGAAGAGGAAGACCACGCCCAGGAGCTCGCCGAGGAAGAACGTCTCGGTGATGCCGAAGCGGGACAGGCCGCTCGTTAGCGACGGGATGAAGCCGCCGATGGCCAGCAGGATCGTTGCCGGGACGCGGGAGTGGAGCCGGCCGGCGAAGAGCGCGGCCACCGCGCCCGGGACGGAGACCAGGAAGTTGACCGTCATCGCCACGAGGGCCCACGGCAGGAGGAGCACGCCGCGGAGGCCGCCCAGCTCGTAGTGGAGG
>CAIYZX010000722.1 GCA_903930745.1 uncultured Chloroflexota bacterium
CGCGGGAGGCCGCGGACCTCACGCTGGGCGACGACTCGTTCGCGACCCTCCTTTACGGCCTCGCGGAGGGCCGCCGCATCGTGGACAACGTGCAGATGGGCCTGGTCTTCCTGCTCTCCACCCACGTCGCGTTCCTTGGGTTCATCCTGGTCTCCACGATTGCGGTGAGCGAGCGCCAGGTCCTCATCCCCCTCCAGATCCTGTGGATGGAGCTCTTCATCGACCTGTGCACCTCCATCGCGGTCGAGCGGGAGCCGCCGGAGCCCGGGATCATGCGCCGGCCCCCGCGCCACGCGGAGCGCCCGCTCCTGGACAACGGGCTGCTCCTGCGCCTCGCCGGGGCCGGGTCCTTCACGGCGGTGGCCGCCCTCGTGGTCATGCTCGTGTACGGCGGCAGCCCGGACCACGCCGCGTGGCTCGCCTACACGTGCCTCGTCGCCGGCCAGTGCGTGCGGGCGTACTGGAACAGGAGCCTGCGGGTACCGATCCACCGCCTGGGCGTGAACGGGTTCCTGCTCGCGGCATGCGTTGGCGCGGTGTTGATCCAGGCGGTGATCCCCCACGTGCCGCTGGTGGCGGAGGCGTTCCGGGCGGTGCCGCTGGCCGCCGCGGACTGGCTGCTGGTGGCGCTGGTGGCCGTGGTGCCCGCAGCCCTGGCGGAGATCATCCGAACCGCGGGCCGCGGCCGGATCGCCTGGGTGGCCTAGCGGTGAACCGCCGCGTCGTATCTCGCCAGCTCGTCTGCGGAGACGAGGGGGCGCCGGTGCTGGCGGTCCGTGGGCGCTTCAGCGTTCACGCGGGCGATCGCCGCGTTGATCCTGATGACCAGCTCCTCGAGTGCTGCTCGGTCGCGCTTCCTCGCGAAGGCTGACGGCCCGGGATCCGCGGTGGCGCGGGTGAAGATCGCCTCGCGCTGCTCCAGGAGGCGGCGCACCTCCTTGTCGTCCTCGATCCACGGCGGCGCCACACCCGCGTTCTTGAGCAGGTGGAACGCCAGCTCGCGGTCACCGGCCAGCGGGTTGCCGTCGTTCGGCAGCGCCTCGCCCTGGAACGGCAGGTTCTCAAACTCGCCGGCCGCGATCGCCTCGCGGATCTGGCGGTCGATCAGGGTCTCCCAGTCCGGGCCCACCTCCATGCGGCCATCGGGGCCCTTGCGGTGGACGTGGAGCCTGGGATCGGGTGCGTCCGGCATGCCGCTATCGTGCCATCGCCGCGCCGGGAGCGCCGGAAGCACCAGGGGCGCCGGGAGCACCAGGGACGTCGAAGCGGCAGGAGAGGTAGCCAACCGTCCGGTTCGGCGCGCCACCCGCGTCCGCGGAGGTGGCGGAGGCCAGCACGGACACGCGCGTGGCGCCCATCGCCCGCGCCGCGGCGATTCCCAGGACCGCGGGCTCGATGCCGCACATCCCGCAGTCCAGCCCACGGATCCCGCCGTCGCGCAGCCGCTCCTCCGTCGCCGCCACGGCAGCGGGGTCACACGCCTCGATGGCCGCGAGGTGCTCGGCGGTCACCTGCCG
>CAIYZX010000723.1 GCA_903930745.1 uncultured Chloroflexota bacterium
CAGGCCGTGGACGACATGGCCCGATGGGCGGTGGAGCGGCTGGCGGCGCAGATCGAGGCACGGCGCGCGGGCGACGAGGCACCGGCCCCCGAGGTGGTCCGCCACGCCTGCCGGCTGGTGGTCCGGGCGAGCACGGGGCCGGCCCCGGAGTAGAGCCGGTCGCCGAGCGCGGTCACGGTCACGGTCACGGGCATGGAAATGCCCCGGGCCGGCTGGTGACACCGGACCCGGGGCGAGGAGGAGCGCTGGAGCGTGCCCCGACGCGGCGGGGCACGAGCGAAGGGACCCTAGAGCAGCTCGGTGCGCTGCGAGGTGAGCTTGCCCTCGTACTTGGCGCGGGCGGCGTTGACGAGGTCGGACCCGGAGACCGCGGCCACCGGCACGTCCCACCAGGTGTCGTACCCGGGGGCGCGCTTGGTGGGGCTCACGGCCACGTGGATGACCGTGACGCCGTCATGGGCACGGGCGGCCTCGATGGCCGAGCGGATCTCGTCCTCCGTGGCGGCCCGCAGCGCGAGCGCGCCCATGGACTCCGCGTGCTTGGCGAAGTCCACCGGGATGTACCCGCCGTTGAGCTTGCCGGACGAGCGGTCGCGGAACCGCAGCTCGTTGCCGAACTGGGGCACGCCGCAGTTCCAGGCGAGGTCCTTGATGCACTGGTAGCCGTGGTTGTCGAAGACGACGATCGTCATCTTCAGCCCCTCGCCCACCGCGGTCACGATCTCGGAGTTGAGCATCAGGTAGGTGCCGTCGCCGATGGTGACGACCACCTCGCGGCCGGGCTCCGCCATCGCCACGCCGATGCCGGCGGGGATCTCGTAGCCCATGCAGGAGTAGCCGTACTCCAGGTGGTACGCCTTGGAGTCCTCGGGGCGCCAGAGCTTCAGCAGGTCGCCCGGGAGCGAGCCCGCGGCGCAGATCACCGTGGCATGGCCGCCAACGGCGTCGTTGACGATGCCGATGACCTCCGGCTGGGCGAGGTCGCCCGGCTCACCCGAGACGGTGCGATGCGCGGTGACGCGCTCGTCCCACTCGGCCTTGAGTGCGGCGGAGGTGGCGCGGAACTCCTTGCTGGTCCCCTCGTAGCCCGCGGCGGCGAGGCCGGACGCGATGGCCTTGAGCGCCTCGCGAGCGTCCCCGATGAGCGGCAGCGCGCGCATCTTCGCCGCGTCGAACCCGTTGATGTTGATGCCCACGAACTGGACATCCGGGTCCTGGAACGCGGAGCGCGAGGCGGTCACGAAGTCGCCCATGCGCGTGCCCACGCCGATGACCAGGTCCGCGTCCTTCGCGAGCCGGTTCGCGGCAAGACCGCCGGCGGAGCCGATGGGGCCAACGTTCCAGGGATGGTTCCAGGGGATGGCGCCCTTGCCGGCCTGCGACTCGGACACCGGGATGCCGAAACGGGTGGCGAAGTCGTCAAGGACGGCCTCCGCGCCGGAGTAGATCGCGCCGCCGCCGGCCACGAGGAGCGGGCGCTTGGCCGTGCGGATCATCTCCACCACGTCGTCCACCAGCTCCGCCTCGGGGCGGGGGCGACGGATGCGCCAGACACGCTTCTCGAAGAAGCGCTCCGGCCAGTCGTAGACCTCCGCCTGGACGTCCTCGGGGAGGCAGACGGTGACGGCGCCGGTCTCCGCCGGATCGGTCAGGACGCGGAAGGCCTCCGGCAGCGAGGAGAGCAGCTGCTCCGGGCGGGAGATGCGGTCGAAGTAGCGGGAGACGGGGCGGAAGGCGTCGTTCGCGGAGACGTCATGCTCGATGGGGTGCTCGATCTGCTGGAGCACCGGGTCAACGAGGCGGTTGGCGAAGTAGTCGCTGGGGAACAGGAGCACGGGCAGGCGGTTGACCGTGGCCGTGGCGGCGCCGGTGATCATGTTGGTGGCGCCGGGGCCGATGGACGACGTGCACGCGAACGCGCGCATGCGGTTGCTGTGCTTCGCGAAGGCCGTGGCGATGTGGACCTGGCCCTGCTCGTTCTGGGGACGGTAGTACGGCATGTTGGACGACTCGCCCAGCTCCTCGAGCGCCTGCCCGAGGCCCGCCACGTTGCCGTGGCCGAAGATGCCCCACACGCCGGCGATGAAGCGCTGCTCCACCCCGTCGCGCTCCACGTACTGCTCCGCAAGGAAGCGGACGATGGCCTGGCCCACCGTCAGCCGGATCGTGCTCACGCGCTGCTCCTTCGCCTGCTCCCCGGCCCGCCTGGCCGGGGGTGTCCGGCCCG
>CAIYZX010000724.1 GCA_903930745.1 uncultured Chloroflexota bacterium
CTGGCGCCCCGCGTCAGCGGCGACGGCCGAGCCCTCCACGCGGCGGTCACACAGCAGGGCATCGCGGGCGTCCTCGCGCGCCAGTGGTCCTCGCCCTACCTGCCCGGCGTTCGCAGCTCGCTCTGGCGGCTGATCCCGGCGGGCGCTGTGGGCGACCCAACTTCGGCGGACGTGGCCAGCGACGGTGACGGCGAGACGGCCGACGACGGGGAGCAGCGCGCCGCGCGCCCCGGGCTCACGATGGCACTGCGCCTCCCGCTGGACCCGCCGGATCGGTAGCGCCCGTCCTGGGCCGGGCCGGCCGGAGCCGTGGCCCCCGCGCCGTCCCTGGGCCGGGCCGGCCGGCCATTTCCGCCAAATATCAGAAGGACGGATGTTCGCCGGGTCCTGCCCGGCGGACCGCTCCGCCCAACAGCCGGCCACCCGCTCCCCAACGCGGATCCACGCACCATAGGCTGGCCTTGCACCACGTCCGTGCGCAAGTTCCGGCGCGTTCCTGCGGGCCGTGCCCTTGGCAACGTCCATCGCACGGCCGGCCGGTGGGCGAATATCCGTCCTCCGGATATCCGGTGGGCCCCCGGCGGCCGGCGCCGGCCCGTAACCTCAGCCGCGCAGCACCCGCAGGAACGAGCGGAGCGACGGTGCCTGGCCGTACATCAGCACCCCGCCGCGGTAGACGCGGATCGAGAGCGCGGTCACCAGCGGGACCGTCACCAGCAGCAGGCCCAGCGAGAGCGCGAGCTCCCACGGCTCAACGCGGCCAACGGACAGCCGCGCGAGCATCGCGAACGGACTCCAGAACGGGATGTACGAGGCCACGCGGATCACGATGGACGTGCTGCCGGAGAGCGCGAGGACCGCCGGCATGTACCCGGCGATGGCCGGCAGCGACAGCGGCAGCGCGATGACCTGGAGATCCTCCGCGCGCGAGAGCAGCGAGCCCGCGCCCGCATAGAGCGCGGCGTACAGCGTGAACCCCAGCACGAAGTAGACGACGAAGGCCAGCAGCAGGCCCGGCGACAGCGCCGACAGCGAGACAGACGACCCGGAGCCCTCCCCCACCAGCGCATCTCCGATGCTCCCGCTCAACAGCATCACCACCAGCGCCGGCACCAGCACGAGGCCCACCTGCGTCAGCCCGGCAAGGCCGATGCCGGCGATCTTGCCGATCACCAGCTGGGGCACGGTGGCGGCCGAGATCAGCAGCTCCATCACGCGGTTCGCCTTCTCCGCGACCACGCCTGCAGCCACCCACATCCCGTAGAAGACCAGCGTCAGGAACGAGATCACCACGAACACGATGCCCACGATCCGGCGGCTCGCGTAGTCCGCGGCGGTGGCCGGGTCGCTGGGGCCGGTGTCGGGCCCGGCATTCGCGGCGCTCGCGTCCTCCACGCTGAAGCCCGGGATCACGAACGGCTTGGTTGCGGCGGGCTGCGAGGCGGTCCAGTCCAGGATGCCCACGGCGAAGGCACCCACCTGCAGCAGCTGCTGGCGATCCGCGCCCAGGGC
>CAIYZX010000725.1 GCA_903930745.1 uncultured Chloroflexota bacterium
CGTGACCACCGGGTAGAGCGACGCGAGGACCACGGCGATCGCGAGCGCGCCGGACGTGGCCGCGGTGGCCGAGCAGGACCTCGTGGTCCTGGCCGGTGGCGGCCTCGCGTACGCGGGCATCGTCCAGGTCCCGGTCCTCTCGGCCGCCTCCGGCATGGACACGGCACCCGACGTCCAGGCGGATGCGACGGACCCCGCCGCCTACGCAGCCTTCGAGCAGGAGCACAGCCCCGTCCACACGTCGCCGGATGCCAACGACACGCTCTCCTCGAAGCACCGGCTCGCCGGGGAGTCCGCGCTGGACGCGCTGATCCCGGAGGCCGTGATCCTCGCGACGCGGACGCTCTCGCACGACTCCGCCACCATCCGTGACGTGGCGGTGAACTTCCACGACGGACACGCCACGGCGGGCGCAATCGTGGACGCGAGCGCCTGGGGCTGTCCCGCCGCCGGACCGGTCCTGCTGGACTTCATGCTGGAGGCCACGGGGCCAACGTCCGTCCGGGTGGGCATCGAGCGCCTGGAGCTGGGCCGGACCCCGGTTCCCGCGGACATCGCCGCGAAGGCCGAGGAGGCGGTGAACGCATACCTCGCGTCACGCCTGCCCACCGTGGAGGGGCTCCGCATCGATGCCCTGGAGCTCCGCGAGGACGGCGTCTGCTTCCGCGGCACGCTGCCGTCGCAGCTCGGGTCTGACGCGCCGGTCCCGGGCCAGCTGCCCCGACGCCCGCCGCCGCCCCGGCCCTCGCCCGGCTTCAGGCGAGGATGGTGCCGCGGTCCGGCAGGATGTCGTGGATCCGCTCAAGGACCTCCAGGAAGCCCGCGAGGGGCGGCGCGGGCTGCGCGGCGGCAGGTCGCCGGACCGCCACGATCCGCCGGCGGGACGGCGTGGTCCCGGCGAGGCTCACCACGCGCAGCGCACCGCGCGCCACGTCTGCGGCAATGGCGGTATGCGGCAGGAATGCCACGCCCAGGCGCTGGCGGACCATCTGCTTGGCGGCCTCGATGTTGTCCAGCTCGATGGTTGACCGCGGCGCCACACCGGCCACCCGGAACATCGCATTCGTGAGGTCGTAGTAGCTGGACGTCTTGTCGAACAGGATCAGCGTGTGGTCCGCGAGACGCTCCACGTCGATGGGACCCGGGCCGTCGAACTCGTGCGTGGGCGGGACCACCAGCAGCAGCTCGTCCTCGTAGAGCGGGGCGATCTCCACGCCCGGGTGGTGGATCTCGCGCACGAGGCCGATGTCCAGCTCGCCGCCCTCCACCGCCGCCACGATCTCCTCCGAGTGACCGGTCCGCACCACGAGCCGAACGCGCGGGAACCGCTCCACGTAGCGCTCCAGCAGCGCGGGCAGCACGTAGGTGCCCACGGCGGGTGCCGTCCCGATGACCAGCTGGCCGGCCTCCCCGCGGGCGTGCTCCCCCACCAGCGCCTGGCCGGCCTCCAGCGCCTCAACGGCGCGCTCCGCGTACGGGAGGAAGGCGCGCCCGGCGTCCGTGAGGCGCATGCCGCGCGGATACCGCTCGAACAGCGAGGTGCCCAGCTCCGCCTCCAGCTGCTGCAGACGGGCGGTGAGGGCAGGCTGCGTGACGTGGAGCGCGGCGGCGGCACGGCTCAGGTTGCGCTGGCGCGCGATCTCGAGGAAGCCCTCAACCTGGCCGATGAGCACCATGGGTCCCGTTCTCCCGTTATCAGTCGCATGTATGCCAAGGATACCCACTGACGATGGGGCTGATATCGCGCGGGCGACCGCCCCGCGTGCCCACTGTCGCCGGACTGGGCCGGTTGGCACGGGGCCACACGGGGGACGGCACGGGCGCCCAGGATCCGCGGGCAGCCCGGCCACGGTGGGACCGGCGCGACGAGCCGGGGCGGTCAACGCTCCGGCGCGCCGTCAGCC
>CAIYZX010000726.1 GCA_903930745.1 uncultured Chloroflexota bacterium
CCAGTTGAGCTCGATCTCCACGTCGTCATCCGCCTCGGGCATCACCTCGAGGAGGGCGAACGTGGTCTGGCGGCGGTTCTGCGCGTCGTACGGGGAGATGCGGACCAGGCGGTGGACGCCGCGCTCCACGCGGAGCCAGCCGTAGGCGAAGCGGCCGGTGACGGCGATCGTGGCGCTCTTGATTCCCGCCTGCTCGCCCGGCTGCCAGTCCAGGATCTCCGCCTTGAACCGGTGGCGCTCGCACCAGCGCAGGTACATGCGCTCCAGCATCTCCGCCCAGTCCGTGGCCTCGGTACCGCCGGCGCCCGCGCTGATCGTGATGACGGCGTTCTTGGCGTCGTACTCGCCGCCGAAGAGGAGGAGTGTCCGCTCGCGCTCGAACTCGGCGCCCAGCGCATCGGCCTCGCGGGCAACCTCTGCCGCGGTCTCCTCGTCAGGGGTGTCCTCGAGGAGCGAGCTCAACTCCTCGAGATCCGTGACCCGCTTCGTGAGCGAGGTCCACAGCTCGATCTCCTCGCGGAGACCCTGCGCCTCGCGGACGATCTTCTGCGCGCCGCGCTGGTCGTTCCAGAAGCCGTCTTCGAGCGTGCGGGCGTCAAGCGCCGCGACGCGCCTCTCCTTGGCGGCTAGGTCAAAGACGCCCCGAGGTCGCCTTGATCCGATCCGCCAGGTCCTTCAGGGCCGCTGCGTCCACTAGGCACGCACCGGGACCTGGAGGTCCTGCAGCAGGATGGGACGGAGCTCGATCAGCCGAAGGGCCGTCTTGCTCCGGGCGACGACGGGGTTCACGCAGGGGCAGTAGTTGTTGTGATTGCAGACGCCGCAGTTGCCGTCACAGTCCAGGGACGACGCATAGCTGCAGTTCCGGCAGTCCCGCTCACACGCGATCAGGTCCACGAACTGGGCTACCTCGGCCTGCTTCACGGTTCCCTCTCTCCTGGATCACTCGCTGTCAATTGGGCGTGACGGTTCGGGACGGGGCACCGGGAGAATGGATCGAGAGAAGCGACGGTGCCGACCCTTGGTGGCGAGAGACTTCGGCGAGTATAGGGGTGCGAATCGTGCATTCCAAGGGGGTGCGACGTGTTGGGATGGACGAATTTCGCGCAATCTGCGGACAGCCGTGTCTGACACGCCCGGCTCCTGCAGGCCATCCGGCCATTGGCCGACGGGCGCTGGCCCGGCACCCTTTCCGCCATGCGTGGCCTTCGCCGGGTCCCGCGTCCCGTGGCGTCGCCACACCCACCGCTGCTCGTCGTTGCACTGGCGCTCGCCCTCCTCGCGGGGGCGTGTGGCGGCACTGCCACGCCGCCCGCGGAGGCCACCCCGGAGCCCGCCGATCCAACGCCCGCCGCGATGGCGTCAGCTGTCCGCTTCGAGGCCGGCGGGGTCGCCTTCGATCACCCTGCGGCATGGGTTGTGACGGACGGGCCGGCGGTCGACGGCTCGCCAGGCGTGATCGCCTGGCTGGGGACCACGCCCGTGCTGGGTGGCGTGCCGGCGCCGCTGGCACCGGGCGACGTGCTGCTCACGCTGACCGCACTCCACGATGCCGCGTTCTCCATCCAGGACGTGCCGGACGGCGCCGAACCCGTCCTCGTGGACTTCCTGCCGGGCTACGTCGAGCGGCCGGATCCCGGCGCCGGGCGCGCGGCCACCACGACCGTCCGCTGGACGCTGCCGCACCCGGGCACCGTGGATGCCGCCTACGTCCTGCTGCTGGAGGCCGCGGATCCCGGCGCAGCCGATGCCGAGGCGGTGGTCGGCACCGTCCTCGACAGTCTCATGTACCACCCGCCGGCCGGACCACTGCCGGACGGCGACGCGGCACGCGACGAGATGGTGGCGAGGGCGCTGGCCTCGCTGGCGGCGGAGGATCCCGGGTTCGCGTGCTTCGGCGTGGCAGGTGCGGTGACGGCCGATGTGACGATGCTGCCGGGCTCCAGGCCTCTCACGAAGGCCGTGCGGGCGGAGTGCAGCACAACGGTCGAGGCAACCGCGTGGCGGATGTGGTGCGTGGACCTGGTGGTCCGCCTCGTCCCGGCGCCCAGCGAAGGCGTCGCGGGGATGGAGGCGGAGGCATGGGTGCTGCCGGACGGGTCCGTGGGCACCCTGACGGTGCGCCCGCTGGCGGCGGACTCATCGGGCTACCAGACGCCCAGCCCGTAGCGGCTCAGCGTCCCGCCGGCTGCTCCACCGCGGGCGCCACGCCCGCCACGAAGTACGCCGCCAGCGCGCCCATCTCGTGGATGGTTGCCACCGCGCGCCGGAGCGGGTCCCCGTAGACGGGCGACGTCAGGGTGGGGGACCCGTAGGCGGTGATCCCCAGGTCCTCGGCGATGCGCAGCACGCGGAGCATGTGGGTGGGGTCCGAGACGAAGACCGCGGAGCGGAGGCCCCTCGCGTCCATCTCGGCCGCCACGGTCGTGAGGGAGTCCAGCGTGTTGTGCGCCTGGTCCTCCCCGAAGATCGCAGACGCGGGCACGCCGTTGGCCAGGGCGTACTCGCGGGCGACCGCCGCCTCCGTGGTCCGGTCGCCGGGCAGCTTGCCTCCGGTCACGACGAACGCGGAGGCCAGGCCCTCGTTCCAGAGATCCACTGCGTGGCGGAGGCGCGCCTCGAAGACGGGCGAAGGGACGCCGTCGTACTGTGCGGCGCCAAGGACGACGATGGCGTCGGCGGGGCGCCGCTCGTCTCGCTCACCCTGCTGGGTGATGCGGATGGCCGCGAGGGCCGCGGCGAGGGCGACGAGGACGCCGCCCACCAGGACGATGCGCACGAGATCGCGAGCGACGGTTCGCCCTAGGCCCCGTGACACTTCTTGTACTTCTGCCCGGACCCGCACCAGCAGGGCTCGTTCCGGCCGATGCGTCCGCCGCTGGGCGTGAACCCCGGCCGAGCGGACGAGCCGGTGACCTTGGCGTCACCCGGTGCCTCGCGGGCCCCGCGCATGGGATCCGCGGGCAGTCCGCGGACGGCCTCCGGCGAGGGACCGGCCGCGGGCCGGCGAAGGGCGGCGGAGCCCGCAGGCAGGGGTCCCGCGCTCGTTGGGGAACCGCTGGTGGCGGATGGGCCGGGACCGCTGCCGGGCATCGGGAGAGCGCCCTCGTGCATCGGGCCGTCGTGGACGGTGCCGTCGGCGTGCATGTGCTGCTCGCCCGGGCGCGCGGGCTGGCCCGGTCCGGGCAACGGCACCGTCGCGGGCTCGCGGCGGACCGTGACGCGGAAGATCGTGGTGGCCACCTGGTGGCGGATGAGGTCGGAGAGCTCCCCGTAGAGGCGGAAGGCCTCCTTGCGGAACTCGTTGAGCGGGTCCTGCTGGGCGTAGCC
>CAIYZX010000727.1 GCA_903930745.1 uncultured Chloroflexota bacterium
CAGGTCTTCGGCTTCCTGCCCTACTGGGAGCTCCCAGGTGCCACGTCCAAGCTGAACTTCGACGTCCTCTCCACGGTCGCCTACTTCTCCGTGGGCGTGGACTCGCGCGGCAACCTGCGCAAGACGGAGTCGGACGGGTCGCTCACCACCGGCTGGGCGGGCTGGACCAGCAGCAACATGACGTCCGTGATCAACCAGGCCCACCAGGACGGCACGCGCGTGGTCCTCACGATCACCGCCTTCGCCTGGACCACCGCCACGGCCACCATCCAGAAGAACCTCCTGGGCAGCGCGACGGCCCGTGCCAACCTGGCGCAGCAGATCGCGGCCGCTGTGCGCGACCGCGGTGCGGATGGTGTCAACCTTGACTTCGAGCCCATCAGCACCGGCTACGAGGACGAGTTTGTCGCCCTCGTCCAGTCCGTCCGCGCGGAGCTCAACAAGGTCAGGGCGGGCTACCAGCTCACCTTCGACACCACCGGCTGGATCGGCAACTACCCCATCGAGCGCCTCGTCGCCGCAGGCGCCGCCGACGCGGTCTTCATCATGGGCTACGACTACCGGACGTCCGGCTCCGGCGTGGCAGGCTCCATCGACCCGCTCACCGGCACCGGGTACGACCTGACGGACACCGTCCGCGCGTACACCTCGCGCGTGCCCGCCTCCAAGGTCATCCTGGGGCTCCCGTGGTACGGCCGCGCCTGGTCCACGACCGGTGAGACGCCGCGGAGCCAGAACCGGAGCGGCCTCCAGTACGGCTACAGCACCGCGGTGAACTACGAGACCGTGGTGGACCTGGTCGCCCAGTACGGCCGGCGGTGGGACGCCGCGGAGCAGACCCCGTACGTCGCGTACCAGCGGCAGAACTGCACCTCCACGTACGGCTGCGTCACCTCCTGGCGGCAGGTCTACTACGACGACGAGGAATCCACCGCGCTCCGCCTCGCGCTCGTGAACACGTACGGGCTGCGCGGGGCCGGCATGTGGGCCCTGGGCTACGACGGTGGCAACCCGGAGCTGTACCGGGCGTTCGCCAACACGCTGGTCGTGGACAAGACCGCGCCGCAGGCCGGCATCACCGTGCTCGCGACCACCCAGGTCAACGAGGGGTTCAAGGTGGGCTGGTCCACGCCGGACCCCGCCGCCGTGGCGAGCTACGACCTCCAGGCATCCGTGGACGGCGGGGGTTGGACGGACTGGCTGGCCGCCACCACCGCCACCAGCGCCATCTACCAGGGCGCGGACGGCCACGGCTATGCGTTCCGTGTTCGCGCTCGCGACGCCAAGGGCAACGCCGGGGCCTGGAACGTCACCTCCACCTTTGATGCCACGCCCGCACTCGGCGTCGGCGGCTTCGCCCGGGTCGTCCCGGACGCCCTGGGCTACCGCACCGGACCCGGCACCTCCGCCACGCGGATCGGCACCGTTGCCAAGGGGACGCTCGTCGCCATCACCCGCGGACCGGTCGTCGCAGACGGGTACACGTGGTACGAGGTCACCCAGCCCATCAGCGAGTGGTCCCCGGTTGGCTTCGTGGAGCGCGGGGTCTGGATGGCCGCGTCGAGCGGCACCACCGCCTACCTCACCGCGGTCAAGGCGCCGAATGCCACACGCGTGGGCGCCGGGATCAGTGGCCTGGACTTCGGGACGGCCGTGGCCGCAGGCGCCGGGATCGGCCTTGCCGACGACGCGGTCGCCGCCCGCACCTTCTCGCCCAACGCGGACGGCGTGGACGAGACGCTCCGGATCCGGTGGACGAACGAGGTTGCCCTCGAGACGCTGACGCTGAACGCCTATCTGCCGGACGGGGCGCTGGCAGGCACGACGCCCGTAGCCGCGATCTCCGCGGGTCCGCACGCCTGGACCTGGAACGGGCGGTTTGCGGGTGCCACGCTGCCGGACGGGACCTACGTCCTCCAGCTGGTGGGCACGGTGGCAGGCAGGACATACAGTGCGCCCTCTGCTGCCCCGTGGGCCACGGAGGTCGCCGCCCCGTACGCGATCACCGTGGACACCGTCGCCCCGGTGGTCACCGCCGCCGCAGCCTCGGCCCCGGTGGTCTCCCCGAACGGCGATGCCCGGTTCGACACGGTCGATGTCAGCCAGACGGCGCCCGGCGCGATCCGGTGGGCGGCCTCCGTCACGTCCGGTGCGGCAGGTGACGCTGCGGGCGCCGCGGTGGTCCACGAGACCTCCGGCGATGGCGAGACCGCCCGGCTCACGTGGAACGGGCTTGACGAGCGTGAGGCGCCGCTGCCGGACGGGCCGTACACCGTCACGGTGACCAGCTGGGATCTTGCAGGCAATCGAGTGACCCGCGGCTACCCGGTCACGGTGGACACGGTCGCGCCGGCCATCTTGCCGGCGCTTTCCCGCCCGGCGTTCTCTCCGGACGGCGACGGGGCTGCCGACACGGTGGGCCTCACCTTCACCGCCGGCGAGGCGGGCACCGGCAGCGCCCGGATCTACAGTGGAACCAGGCCGATCAGGGCGTGGCCGCTGTCCGCGGCAACCGCATGGGCGCAGGCCTGGGATGGGAGGACGGCCGCCGGGGCGGCGGTCCCCGACGGTGTCTACACGTACCGCGTGGTCGTCCGCGACGCGGCGGGCAACCTGGGCATGGCGGAGCTGCCGATCGTCATCGACCGCACGGGTGGCTGGCTGCGCTGGTCCGCCTCGTTCTTCCCGCAGGATCGTGATGCCCTGGCTGTCACGTCCACGCTGACGTACCGGCTGGCGGCCTCCGCCAGGACCACGCTGACGATCTGCGATGCCGCGGGCGTCGTCGTCGCCGCCCCCTGGACCGACAAGGCCCAGGCCGCAGGCACGAAGACCTGGCGGTGGGACGGGAAGCGGGCCGATGGGACGCTGGTGCCGCAGGGCCGCTACACCGCGCGTCTCACCGTGGTGTCCACCCTGGGAACCATGGAGCTCGTGCGGAACGTGGTCGTTGCCGCGTTCGCGGTGACGCCACTGCCGGCGACCGTGACCGCAGGCCAGACGCTCAAGATCGCCTTCGGCACGGTGGAGCAGCTCGCCACGCGGCCCACCATCACCTTCACGCAGGCGGGTCTCGCGGGCGTGACCGTGACCGCGACGCGGCTGGCGAACGGCTCGTACACCGCGTCGTTCAGGGTGGCGGCGGGTGGCGCGGGCGCTGCGACCCTGCGCATCGTCGCGAAGGACGCCTACGGGCGACTCAACGCAACCGTCGTCGCCGTGACGGTGGCCCCGTGAGCCTCCATCGGCCCGTACACTCGCACGCATGAGCGCCACCCCCGGGACCACCCCGACCACGCCTGCCGCGCCCGGTGCCTCCGCCGCGCCCGGTGCCTCCGCTGCGTCCAGCGCGTCCGGCGCGCCCAGCGCCGATCCGCGGCTCGGTGCCGGCACCTGGGTCGTCCTGCCCACGTACAACGAGCGGGAGAACGTCCGCGAGATCGGGGCCGCGATCCTGGCCTCCCTCCCGGGCGCCACGCTGCTCGTGGTGGACGACGGCTCGCCCGATGGCACGGGTGACCTTGCCGATGCGATGGCCGCCGCCGACCCCCGCGTCCGCGTCCGCCACCGCACCGCGAAGCAGGGCCTGGGGAAGGCGTACCTCGACGGCTTCGGCGTGGCACTGGATGGCGGGGCCACCTGCGTGGTCCAGATGGACGCGGACTGGAGCCATGACCCGGTGGTGCTGCCCGCGCTGATCGCGCCGGTGGTGGACGGGACGGCGGATCTCGTGATCGGGTCGCGGTACGTGCCCGGCGGCGGGACGGTGAACTGGGGGATCATCCGCCGGCTCATCTCGCGCGGCGGCTCCACGTTCGCCCGCGTCGTCCTGGGCCTCTCGCCCCATGACCTCACCGGCGGCTTCAAGGCCTGGCGCGCGGAGACGATGCGCACGGTGCCGTTCGATGGCGTGCGCGCCGGCGGCTACGTCTTCCAGATCGAGATGACCTACCGGGCATCCCGCTTCGGAGCGCGCGTCACGGAGATCCCCATCACGTTCGCGGACCGGCGGCTCGGCCAGTCCAAGATGAGCCGCCGCATCATCGTGGAGGCGCTCTTCGTGGTGGTGGGCCTGCGGATCGACGAGCTGCGCGGCCGCGGCCCCGCGAGACCGCCGCACACCCCGGGATCGGTCCGCTGAGCGGCTCCGGCTGGCGGCCGGGCGGCTCCGGGACCACGGGCCCGGAGCCCGCGTCCGCGTCCGCGGGTGCGGGTGGGGGTGCGGGTACGCGCGGCGCGGGCGTCCGCGTCGTCATGGACCTGCGGGCGCTCCAGGATCCATCTCGTGCACCCCAGACGGCGCTCTACCTTGACTCGCTGCTCGCCGCCCTGGACGCGGACCCG
>CAIYZX010000728.1 GCA_903930745.1 uncultured Chloroflexota bacterium
ACCGCGGCCTCGGCATCGGCGCCCTTGCCGCCACCGGCGCGGTGGCCCTCGGCGATCGCCGCGCCCACGCTCTGGCGCGGGTCCAGCGCGCCGTCCGTGTCCTGCGCAACCGGCTGCACGGCGCGCCGGAACGCCTTGGCCGCCCCGCCCCGCAGCGCCCCCAGCGCGGTGTCGTTGAACGAGACGCTCCCCGCCGACGGCCGGACCGTCCCCAGCAGCGCCCGGAGCGCCGTGGTCTTGCCGGACCCGGACTCGCCCACCAGCGCCACGCTGCGGCCGGGGACCAGCTCCAGGGCGTCCAGCGCCAGCGCGGGCCGGGAGTCCGGCGCGGTCCCGGGATAGCGGACCACCAGGTCGCGCGCGGTCAGGCGCACCTCGCCGCCGGGCCGGCCGCTCATCGGGCGCCCCCATCGCGGGCATCGGCGGAACCGGTGGGCGCATCGGTCGCGGACGCCGCGGTGGCCGGCGCATCGGCCGCCCCGCCCGTCTCCACCGCGTGCCGCGCCTCGAGGGCGTCCAGCGTGGGGTTCGCCGCCACCAGCTCGCGCGTCACCGCGTGGGCCGGCGTGGCCAGCACGGACGCAGGCCCGCGCTCCACGATCACGCCGCGGTCGATGATGTCGATCCGGTCCGCCAGCCCCGCCACCAGCGCGAGGTCATGGGAGACCAGCAGGATCGCCGTCCCCTCGTGCTCGCGCAGGGACCGGAACAGCTCCGCCACCTCGGCCTGCACGGTCACGTCCAGGGCGCTCGTCGCCTCGTCCGCCAGCAGCAGCTCCGCGCGCAGCGCCACCGCGAGGGCGATGACCACGCGCTGCGCCTCGCCACCGCTGAGCTGGTGCGGGTACCGCTCCAGGAGCGCCGGATCCAGGCGGACGGCGTCCAGGGCGTGATCCAGCCGGGCCTTCCGCTCGGCGCGCGGCACCCTGTGCAACGCGAGCGCCCGGTCCAGCCAGTGGCGCGCCTGCAGCGTGGGCGTGAGCGACGCCCTGGCAGCCTGCGGCACCAGCGCGATGCGTCGCCCGCGGAGGTCGCGCAGCAGCCGCCCCTCGGGACCGTGGGGCCCCACGAGCTCCACGCCGTCGAAGCGGATGGACCCGGTCACGCGCGCGTTCGCCGGCTGCAGCCCGATCACCGTGGAGAGGACCATGGACTTGCCCGCGCCGGACTCGCCCACGAGGCCCACGATCTCGCCCCGTCCCACGGCCAGCTCCGCGACGTCCACGAGGCGCCGCCCGCCGATCTCCACGGCCAGGTTGCGGATCTCCAGCAACGCGCCGCTCACGGGCGTGCCTGCGCCTTCGGGTCAAGCCGCTCGCGCAGCCCCTCGCCCAGGAGCGTGAACGCGAGGGCGGCGATCATGATCGCGGCGCCGGGGTAGAGGGCCACCCACGGCTGCGTGGTCACGAGGGCGCGGCCCTGCTCCACCATCAGGCCCCATTCGGGCGTGGGGTCCTGCGCGCCGAGGCCCAGGAACGAGAGGGCGGCGAACGTGAGGATCACGCCGCCCAGGTCCAGCGATGCCTGGACGATCACCGGACCCACCGCGTTGGGCAGGACGTGGGAGATGGCGGCGCGCCAGCGGGGGACGCCCAGCAGGAGGCTGGCCTCCACGTACGCGCGCCCGCGCACCGCCGCCGCCTCACCGCGCATCAGCCGGGCGTACCAGGGCCACCACGAGATGGCGATGGCCAGCGCCGCGTGCTCCAGGGACGCGCCCAGGACCGCGGTGATCGCGAGGGCCAGGAGCAGGGACGGGAACGCGAGGAAGACGTCCACCACGCGCATCAACAGGTCGTCCGCCCAGCCGCCCAGCGTGCCGGCCACGAGGCCGTACGGGACGCCAACGGCGAGCGACGCCGCGATCACCAGCACGCTGACGCCCACGGACACGCGGATGCCGAAGAGGGTCCGCGACCAGACGTCGCGCCCGGCCTGGTCCGTGCCCATCAGCCAGTCGCCGCCGGGCGGCCTGAGGGCGGCCTTGAGGTTCGTGTCCGTGCCCGCGTCACCCGGGAAGGGGGCGATGACCGGGGCCAGCACCGCCAGCACCACGAGCACGAGGAGGATCAGCAGCCCGATGACCAGGCCGGGCCGCCTCGCCACGTACGCGGCAGCGCGCCGCAGGGCGCTCATCGGCCGGGCTCCCGGAGGCGCGGGTCCATGAGCGGCCGCAGCATGTCCACGAGGAAGTTCGCCACGAGGTACGCCAGCGCCACGAAGATGGTGGTCCCGGCGATGGCGGGCGCGTCCAGGGCGGCGATGCTGTCCACCGCATACGAGCCCAGGCCCTGGAAGTTGAACAGGTTCTCCACGAGGAACGTGTTGCCCAGCGCGTAGCCGAAGACCAGCGCCAGGGCGGAGAGAGCCGGCCCCAGGGACGCGCGCAGGGCGAAGCGCCAGATGATCGTCCGCTCCGGGAAGCCGATGGCGCGGGCCATCCGCACGTGCTCCTCGCCCATCGTCTCCAGCAGCCCGGCCCGTGTCAGGCGGGCGAAGAGCGCGATCGGGTAGGCGGCGATCACGATGGCCGGCAGCACGAGGTGCGTGAGGCCGGAGACGAAGAGATCCATGTTTCCGGCCAGCAGGCTGTCCACGAGGACCATGTGCGTGGTGGTGGCGGCCTGCGCCAGCTTGTTGAGGTCGCGGTCCCAGCGGCCCGCCACCGGCAGCCAGTGGAGCGTGGAGGCGAAGACCAGCTGCAGGACCAGGGCCAGCCAGAAGACGGGCACGGACGCCAGGGTGGACGAGGTGAGCCCGCTCATCCAATCGGGAAGGCGGCCACGCCATCGGGCGGCGGCCACACCCATCGGGATGCCAACGAGGCCGGCGAGGAGCATCGCGAGCCCAACCAGCTCCAGCGACGTCATGAAGCGCCCCGCCACGTCCGAGAGGACCGGCTGGCGCGTGTGGATGCTGAGGCCCCAGTCGCCGCGGACGAGATCGCCAAGGTAGGTGGCGAGCTGTACGGGGAGGGGCTGGTCCAGGCCCAGCTGGATGCGGACCTGCGCGAGCTGCGCCTCCGTGGCACGGGGGCCGGCCCACGTGGCGGCCGGGTCGCCGGGGAGGAGGCGGGTGATGACGAAGGCGAGCAGGCCAACGCCAAGGGCGACCAGCAGGGACTGGAGGCCTCGGCGGACCAGGAGCCTGCGCATCGTCCCTCTCGGTCTTGGGTGGGTGGAAGAGCGCGCGCCCGCCGTGACCACGAGGGCCGCCGGCGGGCGCGCGTTGGGGGTCTGGGGCTAGTTCCCCGGCGTCAGGTCGTACGCGAAGACGACCTGGGCGTACGCGGGATTGTCCACGAAGCCGCCAACGGTGGCATCGAGCACCCGCTGGTAGTTCTGGACGTAGGGGACCACGACGACGGCGTCGTCGATGAGCTGCTGCTGCATGTCCACGTACTGCTGCGCGGCCTCGTCACGGTTGGTGGCCGTGAGCGCCTGGATGCCATCGATCTTGGCGTCCATCTCCGCGTTGCCGTAGTAGGCGAGGTTGAAGCTCGGGTCCTGCTCGCTGTGGAACAGGCTGATGAACCAGCTGAACGGATCGGCGTAGTCCGGCCACCAGTACATCAGGAAGACGTCCTGGCGCTTGGCGGTGTCCGCGGACTTGGCGAGATCCCACTGGGCCTGCCACTCCATCTCCTGGACGTCCAGGTTGATGTTCAGCTTGGCCAGCTCGGACTTGAGGCTGGTGGTGATGAGCTGCAGGTCCGTGTCACCGGACACGATGGTGGCCGTGATGTCGATGGCCTTGCCGCCGGGGCCATAGCCCGCGGCCGCCAGGGCCGCCGTGGCGCCCTCGATGTCCAGGCCCGTGCCGGTCAGCGCGTCGCTGTAGCCGATCAGGCCGGGCGGGATGACGCCCTTCGCCGGGGCGACGGAGCCGCCCAGGGCCGCCGCGATGCCCTCGGAGTCGAAGGCCTTCGCGACCGCCTTGCGCACCACCGGATCGGCCAGGGGGCCGGTCTTGGTGTTGAGCAGCGCGACCACGTTCTGGAAGGACGGGGTCTCCACCACCTGCAGGTTGGGATCGGAGCGGAGGCTGTCCGTCAGCTGGGCGTTGAGGCGGTCAACGTACGAGACGTCGCCGGCCTGGACCAGCTGCGCGGCGGTGGTGACCTCGGGGACCACGCGGTACTGGACGGTGGCGTAGTGCGCGCCGTCCCAGCCGCCCCAGTAGTCCGCGTACTTGTCGAGGGTGAGCTCGAACTCGTCGCCGGGCTTGTAGGCGCTGATGGTGTACGGGCCGGTGCCCGCGTCCTTGCCGTCCTTGAACCAGGCGACGAGGGCGTCCTCGGACGCGCCGGCACCGGCGGCCTCGGTGTCGTAGATGTACGCGGCGTAGTTCGCGGAGGCCACGAGGTCAAGAGGCGTGGCGTAGCCCAGCTTGAAGACCAGCGTGGTCGCATCCGGCGCGGTGATGGACTCGACGCCGCCCCAGATGTAGCCCGCGCCCATGCCCAGCTTCTGGGTGCGCTCGATGGCGGCCTTGGCGGCCGCGGCGTCCATGGCACGCCCGGTGTGGAACTTGACGCCGGAGCGCAGCTTGAAGGTCCACTCCGTGCCGTCCGCGCTGGCGGTCCAGGACTCGGCCAGGGCCGGGATCACGGTCTTCGTGACGGAGTCGTAGCGGGTGAGGCTCTCGTACACGTTGTGCATGGCGATCACCTCGTTGGAGTACGAGGTGGCCGGGTCCAGGTCCGTGACGACCTGGGTGTGCGAGGCGTACGTGAAGGTGGCGTCCGTGATGGGCGCCTCGGTGGCCGGAGCCTGGGTCGCGGGGGCCTCGGTGGCGGGCGCTGCGGACGCGTCGGACGACGGGGCCGGGGTGGCGCTCGAGCCGCCGCAGGCGGCGACGGCGATGGCCGTGGCCGCGAACAGGGCCAGGCCTCGCAGGCGGGTGCTGGTGGACATGGGCGGGGGTTCTCCTTTCTCCTTGGGGACGTGCTCGGGGCGGGGTCGCGGGGACGGGCGGGGGTCGCGCGGGCGGCTAGGCGGTGGCCAGGGGGCCGGCGGCCTTGACGCGGATGCGGGCTGCGGGCTCGGTGAGGTAGGTGAGCGGGGTCTCCTCCACCTCCACGACGGTGGTTCGGGCGGGATCGGCGCCGGCGGTGACGGCGGCCTCACGGGCGCGGGCGGCGATGGACTCCACGGCCTCCGCGTGCCCGCGTGCGCGGAACGTGACGATCTCCTCGGCGGAGCCGCTGACGGCGGCGATGGCCGCGCCGATGGCGTTCGCCACATCGTAGTTCTGGGGGCGGATCACCTCGGAGACGCCCGGGATGTGATCGGGGAGCAGGACGGAGCCGCCGCCCACCGCGATGAGCGGGACCTCTGCGCGTGACGTCTTCACGCGGTCGATGGCCTCGGCGATCGCCTCGTCCGCCAGGATCATGCCGGCCAGCAGGCGCAGCTCGTGCCCGCTGGGGTTCGGCGTGCCGATGCCCGTGGCGCGCCCGGTGAGCAGCGCCGCATCGGTCAGGGTGGGGGTGGAGCCGCCGAAGGCCAGGCCCTCGCTGCGGATGCGATAGCCCACGGAGTCGGGGCCGATCTCGCCGTCGCGGACGATGGTGCCGCCGCCCACGGCGATGGACACGATGTCCGGCATGCGGAAGTTCGTGCGGATGCCGCCGATCTCCACGTCCTGGCTGGACTCGCGCGGGAAGCCGTTGACCAGCACGCCGATGTCCGTGGAGGTGCCGCCCACGTCGATGACGATGGCGTCCGTCCGGCCGGTCAGGTACGCGGCGCCGCGGAGGCTGTTCGCCGGGCCGGAGCCGATGGTGAGAACCGGGAACCGCAGCGCGTGCTCCAGGGCCATCAGCGTGCCGTCGTTCTGGGCGAAGAAGAGGTTGGCGCTGATGCCGCGCCGGTCCAGGGCCCCCTGCAGGGCGCCCGCCACGTCCCGCGCCACGCCCAGCAGGGCGCCGTTGAGGACGGTGGAGTTCTCTCGCTCGATCAGGCCCAGGGCGCCGATCTCGTGGGACATGGACAGGTGGACGTCGTCGCCCATGACCTCGCGGACCACCTCGGCGGCGGCCAGCTCGTGGCGGTTGCTCACCGGGGCGAAGACGCTGGTGATGGCCACCGCATCCACCGTTCCGCGGAGCGGCTCCAGGAACCGGCGGACCTCGTCCGGGTTGAACGGGACGATCTCGCGGCCGTCCAGCTCGATGCCGCCGTGGACCACCGCCTCGCCGCCGGAGACGACGGCCTTGAGGTCTGCGGGCCAGGCGAGGAGCGGGCGGACCGAGAGCGACGCCGGGGCGCCGATGCGCACGACCGCCACGCGGTGGAGACGCTTGCGCTCCAGCACGGCGTTGGTGGCGTGGGTGGTGCCCAGCATGACGTGGCTGATGCGGCTGCGATCCACGTCACCCGCGGCGAGGACCGCGTCCACCGCGTCCTCGATGCCCTGGGTCACGTCCGGGCTGGTGGCGGCCTTCGCCTTGGCCAGCAGGCGGTCGTCGCGGTCCAGGACCACGGCGTCCGTGTTGGTGCCGCCCACGTCGATGCCGATGCGGAGATCCAGGGAGCGGCTCATGCGTCGGCCTCCCCGTTGGTGGCCGGGCGCTCCGGGGCCACGTCGCCGGGCCAGGCGCCCACGCCCGCGAGCATCTCCTCCACGGGGATGTAGGGCGTGTCGTACCCGAAGGGCTTCGGGCCCGCGATCTCCAGGCCGCGCTCCGTGCGCCAGACGGGCGGGCACGGGAACGCGATGGCCACGAGGCGCTGGCCGTACTTCAGGCGCTCCGTGTGGATCGCCTCGCCGGTCTGCTCGTCGAGGAGCGTGATGATGTCCGGGACCATCGCCACGAGCCGGCCGTCCAGGCGGGCGACCAGGTACTCGTTCTGGATGTCGATCTCCAGGGTCTTGCCGGCGTCGCCCTTCGTCCCCTCGATCGTGAGCAGGCCCTTCACGAAGCCGTCCTGGATCCGCCGCTCGATGTCCACCACCTTGCCGTCGATGATCCGGGCGGCGCCCGTGACGTCGATGACGGCCTGGACCGGGTCCTCCTGGGCCTCCGAGATGGCGCGGCCGATGCGCTCCGCCAGGCTGATCGTGCCCGGCACGGTGGCGTAGCGGGCCTCGGCCACGGTCATGTGGTACTCGGCGCTGGCCGCGATGCCGCCGCACGCGATGGCGATCGCCCGCTCCAGCTTCTCG
>CAIYZX010000729.1 GCA_903930745.1 uncultured Chloroflexota bacterium
GGAAGCGGGTGACGGTGACGAGACCCATCGCCACCGCGCCGGTGAGGAAGAGCTGGGCGACGGCGCCTGCGCCGCGGGCTGCGAACCAGAGGACCTGGTCTGACATCGGGGGCCTCCTGTTGTTGGGCTCTGGAGGGTGGCCGCCGGGCCTGGGGGGATGGCCCGGCGGCCGGGGAGGTTGCGTGCGTTGCTGGAGGCAGAGTCCGGGGCGGATACTTGCGATCCCGTTACGCGGCCGCCGCAGGCTCCGGCCAGCCGGCGACACGGACCACGGAGCCGTCATCGCGCACCAGGCGCGCGGGAAGGCCGGCCGAGGCGAGCCAGGCCGGGGCGTCGTCGCCCAGCACGATGGCCGCGGTGGAGGCGGCGTTCGCGGTCTCGCACGTGGCGGCAGCCACGCTGACCGTCCGCCAGGGCGTCTCCGCGGGCGTGCCCGTGCGCGGATCCACGATGTGGTGGCGGTTGGCGCCGTCCGCGGCCGTCCAGCGGCGCACGGTCACGCTGGAGGTGGCGACGGCCCCGGCGGGGATCGCGACCACCTCGGCATGGCGCGCGGCCTCCGGGTCCACCCGGCTGTCCTCGGCGACGGTGATACGCCAGCCGCCCCGGGGCGCGCGGCCAATCGCGGCGATGTCGCCGCCCAGGCTCACCATGACGCCCGCGTTGGGACCGGCGGCCTTGAGCGCGGCGTCCGCTGCGAGATCGGAGGCGAGGCCCTTGCCGGTGGAGCCAAGGTCCAGCTCCACGTCCGTGGGGATCCGCAGCGTGTTGGCCGCCTGGTCAAGGCGGACCGTCGACCATCCCGGGACGGGGGCCACGGTGAGCTCCAGCGCACCGGTCCGGGACGAGACGGACGCGAAGTCCGCCGCATAACCGATCACGCGCAGCGCGCGGCCCACGGTGGGGTCCACGGCCCCGCCGGATCTTTGGGCCGCAGTGAGGGCGCCGCCGATCGCCCGGGCCAGCAGCGGGCTCACCGGGACGGTGGCGCCTCTGCGCTCGTGGAGCTGCGAGAGCTCGCTGTCCGGGCGGAAGCGGCTGTAGGTACGGTCCACGGCATCCAGGACGTGCTCCACGGCCGCCCGGGCCGCCGCAAGATCGCCATCGAGGACCACGAGGCGGACGCCGGTGCCGAGGGCCCGCCAGTCGGCGGTCTCGACACGCTCCACCTCGGCGCGCAGGGGTTCGGGAGCAAGGGCGGTGGCCATCTCAGGACCCGCCCGTGGCGGCCTGGCCGGCGTTGGTGGTGGTCGTGACGACCGGCGCCGCCTGGGTGGTCGTCGTGGTGGTGGAGGTCGTGGTTCCCACCGCCGTCACGGCCACGGTGGTGGTGGTCGTGGTGGCAGTGGCGGTGGATGTGGTGTCCGTGGTGGCCGCGGCCAGGGCGGAGAGTCCGCCGGTCGCGATCACACCGAACATGGCCGTCCCGATGGTCAGGTTGGTCAGGCGGCGAGTGCTCCGGGACCGAGCGTCGCGCCCGTTGGTCGTTGCGTTCATGGCCGCATGGTGCCGGGGCGTTCCTTGCGACTTCGTGACGCCCCGTGCTCGGGCAGGAGGAAGGGCTCAGGAGGAGGCGCGGGGCTCCTCGCGGGGTCGCGCTGGCGCCGGCTTCAGGCCCCTGGACGCGGAGTCCGCCACGTCCGAGACCCGCGCGGCACGCGTCTCCGGTCGCTTCGCGGCGAGCACCCAGCCCAGGCCCATCCGGCGCACGCTGGGCGAGAAGGACTCCCACGTGGCCCGTGCGCCGGGGGCGGCATCCAGCGCCGCCACGAGATCCGCCGGCAGCTCCAGCGCATCCACCGCGTCGAGCGCCTCCCACGCCCCGTTCGTCTTCGCTCGCTCGATGGCGGCGATGCCCGCAGGCAGCAGCAGGCCGGCGGCGGCAAGCCGTTCCACGCGCTCCTTGTTGGTGCGCGCCCAGACACCCTTCGGCCGGCGTGGCGACACGTAGAGGCGCCGGCGCTCGGCGTCCACGCTGCCGGTCTGGCCATCGATCCAGCCCACGCAGAGGAGCTCCTCCACCACGTCGTCGTACTCCAGGACCGGGTGGCCGGACCCGCGCTTCCAGGTCACCAGCCAGACGCCGGGGGAGGTGGCGTGATGCTCCATGAGCCATGCGCGCCACGCATCCCGAGACTCCATCAGCACGTGCGGCGCGTTGGCGAGGGCTCCCATGGGCACGCAGTGTAGTGGCGCCCCCCACGCTTGGGGTCGTGGCGAGCGGCCAACCGGACCGCTAGCCTTCCTCCACCATGACCGCGTCGTCGCCACCCGCACAGGTCACCGTCCACCGCCGTCCGCCGGTTGGCGAGGTGCAGGAGCTGCTGGGCTACCAGCGAGCGATGGTGATGATCCGGCTGTTCGCGCTCGTGGCCACCCTGACGCAGGTTCCCGCCTACGAGGAGGTGGATCTCCTCGTGCTGGCGGTCGCGGGCGGGCTGGTCCTGGCCACCTGCCTCGTGGCCCAGGTGGTCATGCTGGACCGGCGGCCGCTCGAGTACCTGCGCACATGGTCGCTGCGACTCGCGGCGGCCGACGCGCTGGCCCTCTACCTCGTGAGCGCGGCGTTCCTTGGGTCCGAGTCGTGGAAGGGGTACCTCTACTTCCCACTGCTGGGCGTGGAGGTCGCGCTGGTGGGCGGCATGCGGCCCGGCATCGCGCTCGCCGTCGCCAACGTGCTCGCGTACGGCACGCAGGAGTGGATCCGGGGCTCGTGGCTGGACTACGAGCACGTGCAGAGCATGCTGGCCATCGGCACGATGCTCATCGTGTCCGGCGTCGCGATCGCCGGGTTCGGCGTGCTCGCGGAGCGCGGACGGCGCAACCTGCGCGTGCTGCTGGACCTGACCTCCGCGCTGGCGAACCAGCACGAGGAGACCGAGACGCTGGAGCTCCTGGACGCACGCCTCCACGACGCGGTGGGCGGCCGCGTCCGATCCATCGCGGTGATGGACGTGGATGGCTCGTTCCAGGTGGTCCGATGGCACAACGAGCAGCGACGGGTGCTGGACAGGGCCGCGATCGACGCTGCGCTGGGCGACTACGAGCGGGCGGCCGCCGGCTTTCGGGCGGGCCAGTCCATGACCATCGAGGTTGACTCGTGGTCGGTGGCCACCGCGGCGCTTGGGCTGCCGGAGTGGACGCGCTCCGTCACCCTCGTCCCGATCGTGACCGAAGGCGTCTGGACCGGCGTGCTCCCCGTGCTGTGGCCCAATGCCCATGTCCCCACGGCGGAGCAGCTGCGCCTGCTCTACGGGCTCGCCGAGCAGATGGGCATCTCCATCGCACAGGGACAGCTCCGCCAGGTCCGGATGCTCGCCCAGACGGATCCGCTGACCAGCCTCCTCAATCATCGGGCGATCGTGGCGGAGCTCCGGGCCTTCACCGCGCGCGCGTCCCGCGGCGGCTCCTCGCTCGCTGTGCTCTTCTGTGACCTGGACAGGTTCAAGGTGGTCAACGACACGCGCGGCCACGAGGCCGGCGACCTGCTGTTGCGCGAGATCGCCCAGGCCGTCCATGGCGCGATCCGGGCGGGCGACGTGGTGGGCCGGTACGGCGGCGACGAGCTGCTCGTGGTGGCCGCGGACACCACCGGCGAGCAGGCCCTGGTGCTGGCGCGCCGGATCCGTGATGCCGTGGCGGGGGTCGCCACGCCCTTCGGCGTCACTGTCTCCATCGGGATCGCGGTCTACCCGGAGGGCGGCACCACCGCGTCGGCGCTCCTCACCGCCGCGGACCGGGCGATGTACGAGGCCAAGCGGGCCGGTGGGGACACCGCGAGCGTGGCCGGCCGAACCTCAGAGCCGGACGCCGGCATCGGGGATGTGTCGGCGCCGCCGGCAATGCCGCAGGCCCCCGCCGAGCCGTCGGAGGCGCACAACGCAGAGCGCCCGTAGACTTCGGTCATGCCGCTCTACCGCCTTGACGCCCCGCTCCCCGCGCTGAACGCTCCCGTCGTCCTCGCCGCGTTCGATGGCTGGGTTGACGCCGGCACCGCCGCCACCATGGCCGTTGGCGCCGTGGGATCGCGCGGGCTCACGCTTGCCTCCTTCGACCGGGACGCGCTGTACGACTACCGGTCGCGCCGCCCAACCCTGGAGATCAAGGACGGCCGCCTCGCCTCGCTGGACTGGCCGGGCATCACGGTCCGATGGGTTGAGCTGGGTGGCCGCGACGTCCTGGTGATGACCGGTGCCGAGCCGGACTTCCGCTGGGAGGCATTCGCCGCTGACACCGTGGCGCTGCTGCGCGACCTGGGCGTGCGCGAGTGGATCTCCGTGGGCGCCATCCCGTCCGCCGTTGCCCATACGCGGCCCGTGCCCATCCTGGGAACCGCCTCGTCGGGCGGCACCCTGCGCGGCGGCGTGGTGGCGGGCCCGTCCGGCCACATGCGCGTGCCGGCGGCAGCCCTGTCCATGCTGGAGATGGCCGTCGCCGCCGCCGGGATCCCGGCCGTTGGCTATTTCGCCCAGATCCCCCACTACGTCACCGGGCCCTACGCCCTGGCCGCGCTGGAGCTGCTCAAGGCCTTGGAGGCGCACCTTGGCGTGGCGCTCCCCCGCGGCGACCTGGGTGACGAGAGCCGCCAGCTGCGGACGCGCCTGGACGCCGCCACCGCTGCCGACGAGGCCACGCGTGACTACGTGGAGCGCCTGGAGGCGGCGGCGGACGAGTCGCGCCGGCCGGAGGGGAACGACCTGATCGCGGAGATCGAGCGGTTCCTGCGCAACGGCGGAGACACCCAGTAGCCCCACGTCCGGCTAGACTCCGCCGATGATCGATCGGCGTGGCGAGCCGCTCCGCGTCCTGCATGCCCCCCGGAACATCGCGGGCCAGGGGTCTGACATCGTGGCCGCCCTGCGGCGGGCCGGGCATGAGGCTGAGCTCTGGGAGGACGTGCCGGACGCCTTCGGACGGGCCGCGGACCGCTCGCTCACGCTGGATCCCCGCGATGCCCGCCCCACGGTGGACGCGATCATGGAGGCGGCCCGCCGATTCGACGTGGTCCACTTCCACTACGGACGCACGTTGGTGCCATGGCGCGGCGTCCTGCCGCCGTACTGGGACCTGCCGGTGCTGCGCGGCCTGGGCGTCAAGGTCTTCTTCACGTTCCACGGGACGGACGCGCGCATCGAGCGGCTCCATGCCTCGGTGAACCCCTGGAGCCACCGGTTCGGCCCACCCGCGCCGCCGGAGGACGACCGGACCGAGAAGAGCCTCCAGGTGATCCGCACCTACGCGAGCGGGATGTTCGTGGTGTCCATGAACTACCTCGCGTACGTGCCGGACGCGACGTACCTGCCCCGTGTCATCGATCTCTCCACGTGGCCCGTGGTGGCGCCGCGGGCCCGCGCCCGGCCGCTCATCGTGCATGCGCCCACGAAGCGCTCCACCAAGGGGACGGAGCTGCTCCTGCCGGCCCTGGACCGGCTGCGGGCGGAGGGCCTGGACTTCGAGCTGCGCCTGCTCGAAGGTGTGCCGCATGCCGAGGTGCGCGCCACGCTGGCCGAGGCGGACATCCTGGTGGACAACCTGGTGGGCGGCTCGTACGGGATCGTGACGCTCGAGGCGCTGGCCGCATCGGCGGTGGCGGTCTCCAACTACACCGATGCGGTGCGCCGGGCGCACCCGGACCTCCCGGTGGTCCACGCGGACCCGGACACGATCGCGGACGTGCTGCGGCCGCTCATCGCGGACCCATCCGCGCGGCTCGCCATCGCCGCCCGGGGACGGCCGTTCGTGGAGGCGGTGCATTCCGCGGACGTGGTGGCGGCCCGTCTCGTGGAGGCGTACCGGGCGCCGGGCGCGCCCCTGCGCGAGGGCCTCATGCCGGACTGGATGTCCCTGCAGTCCACGCGGAACGTGGAGGGGCTGGAGGGACGGATCGCAGACCTGCAGGTGGAGCTGGCGCGGGCGAGGCGGCGCGAGATGGACCTGCGGGCGCGCCTGGGCCTGGACCCGGATCCGCAGCCGTCGCGTGCGCGCGTGCTTGCCAGGCGCCTGCTCCCCCGCGGGCTCCGGCGCCGCCTGACGGGCCGCCCCTAGCGAGCGGCCGCCTGCGTGACCGGGCGGGCGCTCAGTAGCGCTCGCGCCGGACGATCACCTTCTGGCCACGGATCACCGTCCCGCGGAGCCGCTGGATGACGTGCTCAGCGGCTGCCTCCGGGACCTCGACGAGCGAGAACCCGTCGGCGATCTGGATGGCGCCGATGTCGTTGCCGCGCAGGCCCGCCTCGTTGGTGATGGCACCCACGAGGTCGCCCGGTCGCATCCCCGCCGCACGGCCGGCGCCCACGAAGAGGCGCGTGGTGCCGCTCGCCGGGTGACCCTGGCTGGGCTGGGTGTAGATGGGGCGACCCTCGGGGTCTCGCCAGCCGGTGGGCCGGAAGCCGCGCGGGGCGCTGGTCGTGGGATGCGGCCGGGGCCGTCCGGGGCCGGTGTGGCGGGGACGGAACGGGGCCTGGCCGCCCTCGAAGCCGCCGGGCCCGCCGGGGCCGCCGAAGCCGCCGTCGCCCTGGGGAACGTCGCTCTCGTCCGGGCGGCGCCACTCACGATGCGGGCGGACGTCCTGCGGGCGCTGGTCGTTGTACGGGGCGGGGCGCTGGTCCGGGCGCGGGCCGGGGCCGAAGCCCTGCTGGCCGTCCTGCTGGCCCTGGTTGGCCTGCCAGCCCTGGTTGCCCTGCTGCGGACCGCCCTGGGGCGGCTGGACCGTGAAGCCCTGGCGAGACCCGCCGCCGCGGGGACCCTGGTTCGGGTACTGGCCCTGGTTCGGGCCGCCAACCTGGCCCTGGTTCTGCCAGCCCTGGTTCTGGTTCTGCCAGCCCTGGTTCGGGCCGCCGAACTGCCGCTGACCATAGCCCTGGCCCTGCGGTCGGGGCGTGAACCCGGTCGCCCGCTCGCCACCCGCGAAGTGCGGACGGCGCCCGGCGCCGCGCATCGGCCGCTCGAACGTGGGCAGGAAGGCTGGCGCCAGCTCCGTCGTGTCCTCGGCGCCACGCGCCTCGGCATCGGCCTGGGACAGTGCGGCGAGCGCGATGTCCACGAGATCGAACTCGCCGGACAGCGCCTCCACCACGCCGCGATACCGGTCGTTGCCGCCGGCCACCAGCGCCTCGCGAAGCTGGCCCTTCAGCATGTCCAGGCGGTGCTCGCGCAGGTCCGCCACCGTGGGCAGCCCCTCGATCGCCAGCGGGGCGCCGATGACCGCCTCGATGTCGCGAAGCAGCCGGTGCTCGCGCGGCTCGACGAGCGTGATCGCCACGCCCTCGCGCCCGGCGCGGCCCGTCCGGCCGATGCGGTGCACGTACGTCTCCGCGGACGACGGCACATCGAAGTTCACGACGTGGGTCACATGCTCGATGTCCAGGCCGCGCGCCGCCACGTCCGTGGCCACCAGCACGTCCAGCGCACCGTCACGGAAGCGGCCCATGATCCGGTCGCGCTGCTCCTGGCTGAGACCGCCGTGGAGCGCCGCTGCATCACGACCGCGGCCGGAGAGCGCCTCCGCGAGGTCGTCCACCTCGCCACGGGTCCGGGCGAAGACCAGCGTGGCCGCCCCGTCCTCGAGGTCAAGGATCCGGCCCAGCGCCGCCAGCTTGTCCGGGCGCCGCACCACGTACGCCACCTGGCGGACGCGCGCGGCCTCGCCCGCGGCCGGCTTCTCCTTCTTGACACGGACGCGTTCCGGGTTGCGCAGGTGCGTCTCCGCGAGGCGGCCGATGGGCCCGGCGATCGTCGCCGAGAAGAGCGCGGTCTGGCGCTGCGTGGGCAGGGCCTGGAGGATTCGCTCCAGGTCCTCCGCGAAGCCCATGTCCAGCATCTCGTCCGCCTCGTCGAGGACGACGGTCTCCACCTCGTCGAAGCGGAGCGTGCCGCGCTCGATGTGGTCCACCGCGCGACCGGGCGTCGCGACGACCACGTCCACGCCGCGGGCGAGCCGGTGGAGCTGCGCCGTGATGGGCTGGCCGCCGTAGACCGGGACCACGCGGACACCCAGCTCGCGGCCGTACTTGTGGACGGCCTCCGCGACCTGCATCGCGAGCTCTCGAGTGGGGGCGAGGATCAGGGAGCTGGGGCGCGAGCCGCGGCCCTCCGCCGGGGCGCCACGACCCTCCACGGACTTGCCGGCCTCGCGGGCGGCGTCCAGGCGGGCGGCGAAGCGCGTGAGGATCGGGAGCGCAAAGGCTGCGGTCTTGCCGGTGCCGGTGGGGGCCTCCGCGAGGAGGTCCCTGCCGCGCAGGAGCGGGCCGATGGCGGCCAGCTGGACGGGGGTGGGCTCCTCGTAGCCAAGGGCGGCGAGGGTGGAGAGGATGCGGGGGTCAAGGCCCAGGGCCGCGAAGCCTGCGGCGGGTGCCTCGGGCGCCTCGGGGGCGCCGGTCTCGATGGTGTCCGCGTCGATCGCGGGGTCTTGTGCATTCACGCGTGAATCCTACTGCCCGGTGGGGAATACTGGCGCCGATGCGCAGGATCGACGCGAGCGGCCTGGTTGGCGCCTCCTCCGTGGAGGTGTGGGACCTGTTCGACGACATCGCCGGGACGCCCCGGTGGATGCCGTTCGTCCGCGACATCGCCGCGGTCTCCGGGCCGGCCCGCGTGGGCATGGTGTACACGGAGCGGCGGCGCACCTTCGGGCTCCCCACCACGGAGACGTGGGAGATCGTTGAGCACCGGAGGCCGAAGGTCCAGGCGCGCGTCTCGGATCTCGCGGGGCTGGAGCGGACGCTGGTCCTCACCCTTGAGCAGCGCGGCTCCGGGACGCTGGTCCATGTGCAGCTGGAGCTCCGCTCGCTGATGCCGGGCCCGGCCGGGTGGATCTACGAGTGGCTCGCCGGCATCCCCGGTGGCTGGGCGATCCGCGCCGCGATCCACGGCGCCAAGCGCGCGTTCGAGGGCAGACGCCCGTCCTGACGCTGCGTGCCGGCCCCAGCGCCCTGCGCGCCGCTGCGGGATCCGGCGCGATCCGGCGGGACACAGGAAAACGGACCGCCTGGGAGGACACATTTCGGGGCTCCGCCGCCGCCCGACATCCCGCCGGAGGAACGACGCGCCACCCCATCGAAGTCCGAATGTTGGCGGTCCGTTTGATGTCACCACCGTAGTCCTCCGCCCGCCGGCGCGCCATCCTCCAGAGGTCCCACCCGCAGGTGGCCTGCAGCGCTTCCCCGATCAGGGTGGTACCGGGAGCCCCGCCACCTCCTCGTCCGGCCACCGGCGATACCCTTGGTCCCGATGACGACCCACGAGCAGCTCCGGCACATCCCCCTGGACGGGACACGCAACGTCCGCGACATCGGCGGCTACCCCGCGGCCAATGGCCGGCGCACGAAGTGGCACACGCTGCTCCGCTCCGACGAGCTGGTGGGCCTGCCCGCCCACACCCGCGACCACCTGCTGGACCTTGGCCTGGAGCAGGTCATCGACCTGCGGTGGCCGGAGGAGCTGGAGCGCTCGCCCAACTCGTTCCGGGCGGAGCTGGGCGGCGACACGCGGGTCACGTACACCCACGTCCCGCTGCTCGCGGACGACCCCACGCCCCACGCGGGGCTCGCGGGCATGTACATCCATGCGCTGGACGCCCGTGGCCCGCAGCTCGCCGAGGTGGTGAAGGCCCTGCTGGCGGACGACGGCCTGCCCGCGATCATCCACTGCGCCGCCGGCAAGGACCGGACCGGGATCACCATCGCGCTGCTCCTGGACCTGTGCGGCGTGCCGCGTGACATCGTGGTCGCGGACTACGCGCTCTCCGCGCAGCACTTCCTGGGTCCCGCGCCGCACATCGAGCCGGACGACTGGCGCCACCAGAGCCTCGTGGTGGACAGCCCGCCGGAGTTCATGGAGCTGGCGCTGGCACACCTGGACGAGGAGCACGGCGGGGCACGCGCGCTCCTGCGCCGCAACGGCATGACGGACGAGGAGCTGGACCACGTGGTGGAGCTGCTCACGGAGCCCGATCCCCTCGCCTGAGGCACGGCCTGACGCCAGCCGAACGGACGCCGCCTTCGGGCCGTCCGCCCGTGGCCCGGAGATGGCGCGCGGACTAGGGTGACGGTGAACGGGCCACGCCCGGCCCGCCGCTCGCGAGGTCCCGGCAATGCTTGACCCGCTTGCACCAGACCGGCTCGTCCGCCGCTGCGACCCCGCCGTATTCGAGGCTCCCGAGGGCTCCCCCGGCACCAACGGCGCCGGGGGCGCGGAGCCCGGGATGATCGGCCAGGACCGCGCCGTGGAGGCCGTCTCCTTCGGCGTCGCGATCCGCCGCCCCGGCTTCAACCTCTACGCCATGGGACCCGAGGGCATCGGCAAGTACACCCTCGTCCGCCAGGTCCTCACCTCGCGGGCGGCCACGGAGCCCGTCCCAGACGACTGGTGCTACGTCCACAGCTTCGCCGACCAGCGGCACCCCACGGCGCTCCACCTCCCCGCCGGCGAGGGCCGAAGGTTCCGCGACCGCATGGCCCAGCTGGACCGGGAGCTTCGGGCGGCGATCCCGGCCGCCTTCGAATCGGAGGAGTACCGCAACCGGCGCGAGGCCATCGAGACCGCGCTCAAGGAGCGCCGGGACGCGGCGCTCGTGGACTTCGAGCGGCGGGCGGCGGCCAGGGGTATCGCCCTCCTCCGGACCCCCGTGGGCGTGGGCCTCGCCCCCCTCAAGAACGGCAAGGTCCTGGAGCACGCGGACCTGGAGCACCTCACCGACGACGAGAAGGCGCAGCTCCTGGCGGCCTCCACGGATCTCGAGCAGCAGCTGGGCGAGCTGGTCCAGCGGACCTTCCCCACGTGGGAGCGCCAGGCCCGGGCCGCCATTCGCCAGACCGGCGAGGAGGTCACGCGCCGAGCCGCCGGCCACCTCGTGGACGAGATCCGGGGCGAGCACACGGCGCATCCCGCGGTCCTCGCCTACCTGGACGCGCTGGAGGCGGACGTGGTGGCCAACGCGGAGGAGTTCCTCTCCGCGGCCCAGCCCAAGGAGCTGCCGTCCGTGCTGGCGGCGCGCCTGGAGGACGGCGCGGTCTTCCGCCGCTACGGCGTCAACCTCTTCGTGGACAACGCGGAGACAACCGGCGCGCCCGTGGTCTTCGAGGACCTGCCCACCCAGCCCAACCTGCTGGGCCGGGTGGAGCACACGGCGCAGTTCGGCGCCCTCGTCACGGACTTCACGCTGATCCGGGCGGGCGCCCTCCACCGCGCGAACGGCGGCTACCTCGTCCTGGACGCCCGGCGGCTGCTGACCCAGCCCTTCGCGTGGGAGGAGCTGAAGCGGGCGCTGCGCGCCGGGGAGCTGCGGATCGAGTCCCTGGGTGACCGGTTGGGCCTCTCCACGGTGAGCCTGGAGCCGGAGCCCATCCCGCTGGACGCCAAGATCGTCCTCGTGGGCGACCGGCAGGTCTACTACCTGCTGGCGGAGCTGGACCCGGACTTCCTGGAGCTGTTCAAGGTCCAGGCGGACTTCGACGAGGAGGTGCCCCGGACCGCGGGCGCGGAGCGGCTGTACGGGGACCTGCTGCGGGGCATCGCTTCTCGCGAGGGTCTGCGGGCGCCGGACGTCTCGGCCCTGGCCGCCCTGGTGGAGCGGGCCGCGAGGCTCGCGGGGGACGCGGACCGGCTGTCCACGCACATGCGCCGCATGACGGACCTGCTGCGCGAGGCGGACGACCGGGCGGGGGCGGCAGGGCGCGACACGATCACCGCGGTGGATGTCGCCGGTGCCGCCGCCGCGGCCCACCGGCGCGCGGCCAGGATCCACGAGCGCGAGCAGGAGGAGATCGCCCGCGGCACGTTCCTCCTCGCCACGGATGGCGAGCTCGTGGGCGTGGCCAACGGCCTGTCCGTGATCGCGCTGGGCGAGGCCATGTTCGGCCGGCCGTCGCGCATCACCGCGCGCGTGGCACTGGGCGGCGGCGAGGTGGTGGACATCGAGCGCGAGGTGGCACTGGGCGGCCCCATCCACTCCAAGGGCGTCCTCATCCTGTCCGGCTTCCTCGCCGGGCGGTTCGGGCGGGTCCGGCCGCTCTCGCTGCGCGCGAGCCTCGTCTTCGAGCAGTCGTACGGCGGCGTGGAGGGTGACTCCGCCACGATGGCCGAGACGTGCGCGCTCCTGTCCGCGATCGGCGAGGTGCCGCTGCGCCAGGGGATCGCGATGACCGGGTCCCTCAACCAGCAGGGCGAGGTGCAGGCGATCGGCGGGGTCAACGAGAAGATCGAGGGCTTCTTCGACGTCTGCGCGGCCCGTGGCCTGACGGGCGACCAGGGCGTGCTCATCCCGGTGGCGAACGTGCCGCACCTGATGCTCCGCGACGACGTGGTGGCGGCGGTGGCGGCCGGACGGTTCCGGGTCTGGGCGGTCCGCACGATCGACGAGGCGCTGGAGCTGCTCACCGGGGTGCCGGCGGGCGAGCGCGATGCCGAGGGGCTCTGGCAGGCCGACACGGTGAACGGGCGCGTGGACGCGGGGCTGGAGGCATTGGCCAAGGCCACGCGGGCGTTCCTCATGGGCGGGCGCCTGCGGCGGACGCACACGCACCGGAAGCCGGAGCCACCGAGACCGAAGGCGAAGACGAGGACCAGGGCTCGCTCGAAGCCGAAGGCGGGACGGCACGCGTAGCGCTCCCCGCTCCCCTACCATCGGCGTCATGGGCAAGGTCACCGCGAGCGTCACCGTCAACCATCCCATCGACCGCGTCTTCGACGTGGCCACGCGGGTCCCGGACCTGCCGCGCTGGATGCCGGAGGTGGTGGCGGCGGAGCTGCTGGACCC
>CAIYZX010000730.1 GCA_903930745.1 uncultured Chloroflexota bacterium
CGGTGGGGCCGTCAGCGCCGCCGTGCCCGTCTCCGTGGCGGCAGCCGGGATCATCGCCGTGCGGGTCCGCGCGCGGGACGTGGCCGGCAACACCTCCGCGTGGGTGGAGGGGCCGGTGCTCCGTCCCCGCCTCCTGGGCGAGCGGTCCACCGCGCTGCGCTGGGGCGGGACGTGGGGCAGGGCCGCGTCCACCGCGTACCTCGGCGGTGCGGTGGCCACCTCCGGGGCGAGGGGTGCCTGGGTCCAGGTCAGCGGGCGGCTGGCCGCCGTGGCCCTCGTCACCGTCCGGGGACCGGGGCGCGGCGCGGTGCGGCCCATCGTGGACGGCGTGGCGGGCGCGGCCATGGACACGCGCGCCGCCGCCTGGTCGCCGCGCCGCCTCGTGGCCACCCGTGCCTGGCGCGATCCTGCGACGCACACGATCAGGCTCGTGGTCCTGGGCACCAGCGGCCGCCCGCGCGTGGACGTGGACGCGCTCGCGGTCCTCCTCGCCGCCTGACGCAGAGCACCACCGCCCGGCTCAGTCCCGGCCCGGGCCGGCACAGCGACGGCCCCGGCACAGCGACGGCCCCGGCTCGGCACAGCGACGGCCCCGGCGCCGGCTCCACCCCTGCCCGCCCAGCGGGCAACCCAGCCGGCGGAGGTGCATTCCTGCCCGCCAGCGGATACAGATCCGGCGGATCCGGGCCCAACTCGTCGATTGTGCATCCGGTAGCGGGCAGGATCGCCGGGGCATCCGTCAGGTTGCCCGCTGGGCGGGCAGCGGGCCGGGGAAGCGACGGGGGCGCCGCCAGAGCCTAGTAGGTGGTCCCGCGGGCGGCGCCCGGTCTCACGCCGGGGCGGTCCAGGCGGTACGGATTGTGCTCGGCGTCGTCCGGCACCGCGCCGGTGACCAGCGAGACCAGGTGGCGCCCGGCCTCCGGCCCCCCTTCGATCCCCCAGCCGTTGTCGCCCGTGTGCAGCCACAGGCCGTCGATGCCGGAACGCCCAAGGATCGGCCGCCCGTCCGCGGTCACCGTGTACTGGCCGGCGGCGACACTCACCTCGGCGGCAGACACCCGCCCGGCAACAACGCCCCAGAACGGCGTCACCGTGGACGCCGCGTCCATCACCAGGGCCGGGAACATCCAGTCCGCGGGCACCGGGTCCAGCGGCTCGCCCGGGAGCTCGTCCGCCTGGCCCATCCCAAGGAACGCGCCGCCGCCCTCCGGCCGCCAGTACGCGCCCGTGCCCGTGTCCAGCGTCATCGGGCCGTGCGCGGGGATCTCCGGCTGCGGCGTGACCATCGCCCGGTGGTGGCGGATCATCTCCACCGGCAGGGCAACCCCCACGGACGCCGCGAGCGACCGAGCAAACGGCCCAGCCGCCAGCACCACCGTGTCCGTGGCCACGTCGCCGTGCGCGGTTCGGACGCCCACCACGCGCGACCCATCGGCCGAAACAAGGATGGCCGTCACCGCACAGTGGGTCCGGACATCGGCGCCATCGGCCGCCCGGACCAGCCCGCGGACCACCTCGTACGGCGACACCCAGCCATCGCGCGCGCGGTACGCGCCCGCCACCACGGACGGCGAGATCCACGGGAAGCGCCAGCGGATCTCGTCGCCATCGAGCGCCTCGCTGTCGTCCACCCCAAGGCCCCGCGTGGCGGCCACGAACGCGGCCATTCGAGCGGCGGCATCGGGAGCACACGAGGCGAAGAGCCAGCCCTGCTGCCGAAGCCCGATCTCGGCATCGGCCCCGGACAGCCCCGTCTCCTCGGCGAACCGCTCGTAGAAGGTGGAGGACGGGATCACCAGGTTCGCGTAGTCCGGCTCGTCCCACTGCTTGCGGAAGCACGCCACGGCCTGCGACGTGGTCAGTGCGGCCAGCTGCGAGGAGCGCTCCAGGACCAGTGGCGCGATGCCGGCCCGGGCGAGGTGGAAGGCATCGACCGCGCCCGCGATCCCTCCCCCAATGACAACCGCGGGGGCGGTCTGCGGCAGCGGAGCGGCGGAGGCGGCGATCGTTCGTCCCATGGTGCAGCCATTGTGCCCGTTGGGGAGGCCCGCCAGCCGTTACCATCGGCGCCTCGGCCACCACAAACAGCGGGGAATCCTTCGTGTCCACCATGCGTCCCAATCGATCGCGCGCGCTCGCCGCGCTCTCGCTTCTCCTGGTCATCGTGCTCGCGGCCTGCGGCGGAAGCGGCGGCGGACAGGCCACGCCGGCCCAGCCAGGTGCCTCGGCCACGCCCACCCCAACGCCCATGGGTGGTGGTGGCGGCGGTTCCACCGAGGCGCCCGCGGAGACCGAGAACACCGATCCCACCGAGGACCCCGGCAGCGGCCTGCGCAACCTGGACGATGCGTACGGCTTCGACGGCAGCATGAGCTGGTCCGGCACGATGAGCTACGGCAGCTGGCAGGAGACCTTGTCCGTGAAGACGGACCTCGTCCTGCGGCGGGACAAGATCAAGCAGCTGGCGTTCGCCGTTGGCAGCAAGGTGACCGTGCACTGGCAGACGAGCCGTCCGGAGATGGACTGCCCCTCGGAGGGCACCTACACCGGCCCCCTGAGCTCCATCTCCGGCGAGGGTGTGGCGGACGTGTCAGACCAGAAGCCCTTCGCCATCGGCCAGGTGCTGACCGCCATCAAGGACGTCAACGGCGAGACGCAGTACCCGCTGGTCCTGAGCATCTACATCCCGGTGTTCCCCCTCTCCGCGGAAGGGTTCTGCGACAGCACGGACTTCGACGCCAACTGCCCGTACAAGAGCCCGGCGCTGGACGCCGACCAGGCCTGGGCCTTCACCGAGCGCGATCCCCTCAAGCTGACCTGGTCCTGCACCAACAAGGACCTGTCCGACCCGAACTATGGCTGGGACGTGAAGGGCGACGGCACGCTGCTCGAGGTGACGGGCGGCTGACGCCCGTGTCCCGGCCCGCCGGGGCTCAACGGATGAGTCCAACGTAAGAGGCAATTGAGCCGCGCATAAGCGGGCGGCGAGATGCTGTGCGGGCCGCATCCTCGTGCGGTTGCATTTCTACGTTGGTGCCGTATGTTTGTGCGCATGTCGTCCATCTTCGCCTCCACACACGGGCTCGTGGCTCTCGCTGCCCTGGAGCAGGCGCGCGACGGACTCAAGCTGACCGCGCTGGCCAGGGCAATGTGCGTTGGGGTGTCCACGGCCCAGGCGGCGGTGGCCGCGCTGGCGGATGACGGGTTCATCGAGCGATCCGGGGCGCCGCAGCCCGAGCTCCGTCTCACCGCGAAGGGCGCCGCCGCTGCGCGGTCGCTCCTGGACCTGCTCACGACGCGGCACGGGGAGGCGATGGTCCGCGCGGCCCTTCGGGCGAACCCGTCAGTGGAGTTCGCAGGCCTCGATGGGCGGGGCGTCCTCATCGTGTCGCGCTGGAGTGCCCTTCCGGTGGACGAGGCGGCGCTGGAGCCGGCGCTCCTGCGGTACGGCCGTCCGGTGGACCGGCTGGCGCACGACGAGGTGCGCGAGCGGCTCCTGGACGAGGGTGGGGCCTCTGTTGGCGGGACCGGGGCGGGTGGACTGACCCAACGCGCCCATGGGGCTGAGGTGGTGGTGGGCTCCGTCCCCAGGTCCTTTCCTGATCCATTCCGGCACGCAGACCCGAACGCTCCGCTCCTGGACCGGCTCCACCCCACTGTCCGCAGACCATCCAGACGCGCGCTCGCAGCCATCGCCAAGCACCACGGCCTGTCTGAGATCCGTGTCTTCGGCTCAGCCGTCCACGCGGACTTCCGTGAGGACTCTGACGTGGATGTCGCCGTGCGCCGCCGGCCGGGCAGCGCACGCACCCTCGCGGGTGACCTGGAGCTCCGTGCCTCGCTGGAACTCCTGCTGGACCGTGACGTTGACCTGAGCGACCTGTCCCTCCTCAGGGAGCCCATCCGCGCACGGGCCCAGGTTGAAGGCGTGGTCCTGTATGGATGACCGCGACCGGGCCCACCTGGAGGCACTTGTCCTCCACGCCCAGGTCGCCATCCGGTACGCCCGGGACAGAGGGAGGGGCTGGTGGAAGAGTCCGGAGACCGTGGACGCGGTGCTGATGCGCATCACCCAGGTTGGCGAGCAGGCACGACGCGTCCCTGCCCCGGTGCTCGCAATGGTGGCGGACGTGGACTGGCCCGGGGTCAAGGAGATCCGGTCCAAGATCGTCCATGACTACCGGACGATCGACCTCCTTGTCATCCGGGGCGTTGTGGCGCGGCAGCTCCCGGACCTCGTGGTCGCGGTGCAGCGAGGCCTGGGCGAACAGGAATAGGCTCAGGTCCCGGGCGTGCCGTACTCGCCCGGGCCATCGTCCGGCCAGGTGGGCAGGTTCACGTGCTGCGTCATCTCGCGGGCCAGGCGCTCCAGGAACTGGATCTGCGCGTGTGCCA
>CAIYZX010000731.1 GCA_903930745.1 uncultured Chloroflexota bacterium
CCTCCCACGCCCCGGGCTCCGACACGAGCAGCGCCCGGCGGGCCCCGGCCCGTGCCAGCGCGGCACCCACGGCATCGGCCGCCACGCCCTCGCCGACCACCACCTCGCCGATGGGCGTGGTCGCCCGCAGGAGCGTGGTGGCCCGGCCGGGCTGCCAGGCCTCGACGAGCTTGGTGATCGCGCCCACCACGCCACCCAGCTCGGCGAGGCCGTTCACGCGGATGGCGGCGCCGTAGAAGCGCTCGCGCGAGGCGGCCAGCGTGCGGATGCGCCCCAGCGGGTCCGGGCCCTGGACCAGCGGGCGCACGTTGGGGGAGCGGCGCAGGCGCTGGGCCACCACCTCCGGACGGACGTCCAGCCAGACCGCGAGGCGGCCGCGGTACAGCTGCCAGCGGTTGCGCGGATCCATGACGGCGCCGCCACCGGGAGAGATCACGCGGCGCACCTTGCCCGGCGTGGGGTCCGGGGCGCCAAGGCCGGCCACGATCTCGCGCTCCAGGGCGCGGAAGGCGGGCTCGCCGTCCTCGGCGAAGATCTCGGCGATGGTGCGGCCCGTGCGGGACTCGATCTCGTCATCGAGGTCGATGAACGTGGCGCCATAGCGGTTCGCCAGGCGCTTGCCCACGGCGGTCTTGCCGGATCCCGGCAGCCCCACCAGCACGAGGTCCATCGGGCGGCCCTAGGCCCCGGGAGTCTCGTTGGCGGCGTGGCCGCCGGCCTTGGTGCCGGGCACGGGGACCGCGGGGGCGGCCGCGATGCGCGCCTGGTAGCGGCGCAGGTTGTCCGCGATCTCCGCCATGGAGTCGCCGCCGGTCTTCTCCAGCACGAACGACGCCAGCGTCAGCATGACCATCGCCTCGCCCACGACGCCGGCCGCAGGGACCACGGAGATGTCGGAGCGCTCGTAGTGGGCCTTCTCCAGCTCTTCGCCCGTCACGAGGTCCGCGGTGGGGAGGGGACGGGCCAGGGTGGAGATGGGCTTCACCGCGCCGCGGACGATGATGGGCTCGCCGTTCGTGACGCCGCCCGTTAGGCCGCCCGCGTTGTTCGTGCGGTGGACCCAGGTGCCATCCGGGTTGCGGCGCTCGATGACGTCGTGCACCTGGCTGCCGAAGCGGCGCGTCTGCTCGAAGCCAAGCCCCAGCTCCACGCCCTTGACGATGTTGATGCTCATCACCGTCGCGGCGAGGGCCGCGTCCAGCTTGCGGTCCCAGTGCGTGTAGCTGCCGAGGCCGATGGGCGCGCCGTGGACCACCACCTCGAAGACGCCGCCCACGGTGTCGCCCTGGGAGCGGGCCTCGTCGATGCGGGCGATCATCGCCGCCTCGGCCACCGGGTCCGGGCAGCGCAGGGGCGAGGCGTCCGCCTCGTCGCGGGTACGGGTGCAGCTGGCCGGGTCAACGGCCACGCCGCCCACCTCTGCCGTGAACGACCAGACCTCGATGCCCAGGGCGCGCAGGAAGGCCCGCGCCACGCCGCCTGCGGCAACGCGGGCCGTGGTCTCGCGAGCGGACGAGCGCTCCAGCGAGTTGCGGACGTCGTTGAAGCCGTACTTGAGGGCGCCGGCGAGGTCCGCGTGCCCCGGGCGCACGGCCGTGATGGGCCTGGCGCGCTTGTTGCCGTCCGCGGCGAGCGCGGCGATCTCCGCCGCCTCCTCGTCCGAGAGCGGCCCCACCTGCATCACGCGGGTCCAGTTTGCCCAGTCCCGGTTCTCGACCTCCAGCAGGATGGGCGAGCCCATCGTGTAGCCGTGCCGGACGCCGGAGAGGATGCGTGCGCGGTCCTGCTCGATGGCCTGGCGGGCGCCACGGCCGTAGCCGCGCTGGCGGCGGGCCAGGTCAACCGCGAGATCCGCCTCGGTGAGCGCGAGACCCGCGGGCACGCCCTCCACCACCGCGCCCAGCATGGGGCCGTGGCTCTCGCCCGCGGTCAGGAACCGGAAGCGCTCCATCGCGGTGCTCCGACCTCAGGCCGTCAGGCGTCCGCGCCCGGCTCGCCCTCGGCGCTGCTCGTGCCGTGGGCACGGGCGTCCTCGAGCGCGGCGCTCATCACGTCCAGCGGCGCCGGCTGCCCGGTCCACAGCCCGAAGGCCGCGGCGCCCTGGTGCAGCAGCATGAGCCCGCCGTC
>CAIYZX010000732.1 GCA_903930745.1 uncultured Chloroflexota bacterium
CGTGCTGCGGCCGGTGCCGCGCTGGTCCAGGAGCAGGACGCGGTACTCCGTGAGCGCGCGCTTGATCCAGCCCGTGGGCGGGACGGTGGGGCGCGCGGCCTCGAAGCCCGGGCCGCCCTGGAGGAAGACGAGGTACGGCCGGTCCCCGCCGTCCGGGGCGGCCACCTCGCGCGTGAAAACGGTGATCTGCGGACCCGTGGGGTTCGCGTGGTCCAGGGGGATCGCGTGCTCGCGCTCCGTGAGGACGACACCGGCGGCGCGGTACGTGCGGGCGGGGGTGGGCATGACGGGGGTCTCCGGGCTACCAGCGGTGGTGGACGTGCGGGCGGATGCGGGTGTCGTAGATCTCGCGGACGGCGGCCATGGTCTCCGCGGGGATCGCCGGGGCATCCGCGGCGGCGGCGTTGGCGCGCGCCTGCTCCGGTGTCTTGGCGCCCGGGATGGCGGTGGTGATCCCCTCGTGCTGGAGGATCCAGCGAAGCGCCCACTGGGCCATCGTGATGCCACCGGGAACCAGGGGCCGGAGCTCCTCCACGGCGGCCAGGCCCACCTCGAATGGCACGCCGCCGAAGGTCTCGCCCTTGTCGAAGGCCGCCCCGTCGCGGTTGTACACGCGGTGGTCCGTGGCCGCGAACGCCGTCTGGGCGGACATGCGCCCGGTGAGCAGGCCGGACACGAGCGGGACCCGCGCGATGACGCCCACGTCACGCCGCGCCGCCTCCCGCAGGAACAGCTCCGCGGGGCGCTGGCGGAACATGTTGAAGATGATCTGCACCGCGGCCACGCCCGGGTACTCGATGGCCTTGAGCGCCTCCTCCACCTTCTCCACGCTCACGCCGTACGCGGCGATCACGCGGGCGGCCACGAGCGCGTCCAGCGCGTCGAAGATCTCCGGCATGTAGTACGTCTGCGTGGGCGGGCAGTGGAGTTGGACCAGGTCGATGGTCTCCACGCCAAGGTTCTCGCGGCTCCGGTCCAGCCAGGCGCGGAGCTGATCCGGCGTGTACAGGGCGGGATCCAGGGGCGCGCGCCGAACCATCTTGGTGGCCACGAAGAAGGGCTCGCCGGCCCGCTGCCGCAGGAACCTCCCGATCACCCGCTCCGAGCGCCCGTCGCCGTACACGTCCGCGGTGTCGATGAAGGTGACGCCCGCATCGGCCGCCGCGTGCAGCGAGGCCAGGCTCTCGTCGTCAGACGTCTCACCCCAGTCCGCCCCGCCGATGCCCCAGGCGCCGAAGCCGATCACGCTGACATCTCGGCCGGTCCTGCCCAGCCTTCGGTGCTCCATCGCCCGGTCTCCCGTTCCTGCACCACCCCGCGGCGGCGCGTCCGGTGCCAGCCTACTCCCGGTCCTTGCGGCCGGCCGGGACGCGCATCCCACGCGGGCACCTCCGCGATGTCATGGCACAGGGGTGACCAAGGGCCCTATCGGACGGTTGCGGTCCGGTATCACCATGCCGCCTTCACGACCCGCGACCAAGAGCGCACGGAGGAACAACCGGGTGGCAGACCTCTCCACGGAGTTCACGGGGATCCGTTTCCCGAACCCGTTCCTGCTCGCCTCGGCCCCGCCCACGGAGTCGGAGAGCAACATCCTGCGCGCCTACGAGGC